>NZ_JBNBPO030000019.1:0-88208 GCF_051280635.3 Nocardioides proteolyticus
GCCGCACCAGCGAGGGCAAGACCAGCCGCGAGATCAAACGCTGCCTCAAGCGTTACATCGCCCGCGACCTCTACCGCCTACTCGAATCAGGACCAATCAGGGATTGACGATCCATAGGAGCGTCCCTCGAGCCGAATCCCCGGGTGGAGGGGTCAGGGGAGCAGCAGCACGACGCTCTCGGCGACCATCGCCGGCTTCGGCTCGTCCTCGATCTCCACGGTGTGCTGGAGGGTGACCTGGTAGCCGGCGGGGATCTCGGTGACCTCGCCGAGGGCGACGGTGAGCCGGATCCGCCTGCCGACGAGCACGGGGTGGGGGAAGCGGACCTTGTTGACGCCGTAGTTGAGCTTGGCGCCGGGGGTGTTGATCTCGAAGATCGAGGAGCCGAGCCACGGGACCAGCGACAGGGTGAGGTAGCCGTGGGCGATGGTGCCGCCGAAGGGGCCGTCCGCGGCCCGCTCGACGTCGACGTGGATCCACTGGTGGTCACCGGTGGCGTCGGCGAACCGGTCGACCCGCTCCTGGGTGATCTCCACCCAGTCGCTGGTGCCGAGGGTCTCCCCGGCCGTGGCGGTCAGCTCGTCGAACGTGGTGAAGACCCGCATGTGGTGCTCCTGCGCTGTGGTCGGGGGAGTAAGAATGCGAACATGGAACCTACACGCGGCCTGCCGGACGACCTGCTGCGGGCGGCGCCCAAGGTGCTCCTCCACGACCACCTCGACGGTGGCCTGCGGCCGGCCACGATCGTCGAGCTCGCCGCCGAGAGCGGGCACGCGCTGCCGGAGAGCAACCACGAGGCCCTGGAGACGTGGTTCGCCGAGGCCGCCGACTCCGGCTCGCTCGAGCGCTACCTGGAGACGTTCGCGCACACCGTGGGCGTGATGCAGACGGCGTCGGCGCTGACCCGCGTCGCCCGGGAGTGCGCCGAGGACCTCGCCGCCGACGGCGTGGTCTACGCGGAGATCCGCTATGCGCCCGAGCTCCACGTGGAGGGCGGACTGGAGCTCGAGGACGTCGTGGCCGCCGTGCAGCAGGGCTTCGAGGAGGGGATGGCGGCCTCGGGCGGCCGGATCATCGTCCGCCACCTGCTCACCGCGATGCGGCAGGCGGCGCGGGCGATGGAGATCGCCGAGCTCGCGATCCGCTGGCGCGACCGGGGTGTGGTGGGCTTCGACATCGCCGGTCCCGAGGCCGGCTTCCCCCCGACCCGGTTCCTCGACGCGTTCGAGTACCTCCAGCGCGAGAACTTCCACTTCACCATCCACGCCGGCGAGGGCTTCGGCCTGCCGTCGATCTGGGAGGCGGTCCAGTTCTGCGGCGCCGACCGGCTCGGCCATGGCGTCCGGATCGTCGACGACATCAAGGTGTCGACGGGCGCGGGCGCGGCGAGCGGCGCGGAGCTGGGGCGGCTGGCGTCGTACGTCAGGGACAAGCGGATCCCGCTCGAGATGTGCCCGTCGTCCAACGTGCAGACCGGCGCGGCGCCCTCCATCGAGGAGCACCCGATCAAGCTGCTGGCCGACCTGCGGTTCCGGGTGACCGTGAACACCGACAACCGGCTGATGAGCCGGACGTCGCTCTCCCGCGAGCTCGGCCTGCTGCGCGACGCCTTCGGCTACGGCCTGCGCGAGGTGGAGTGGCTGACCGTGAACGCGATGAAGTCGGCGTTCCTGCCGTACGACGAGCGCTACCGGCTGATCATGGAGACCATCAAGCCGTGGTACGCCGAGCGGGCCGGCTAGCGAGCCGCACACGCCTCGCCGGCGCGGGGCGCCTGAGCGACGAGGCGATGGAGCCGCTCCACCGGCCACGGTCACTCCCGGGAGCGGCGCACAGCCCAACCGCCGACCATCATGCTCGCAAGTCCCGAGGCAACCGCGACAGCGCCGCCGACCACACCGCCGCCGGTGCCGGGCCCACCGTCACTCGCGGCGATCACGAGACCACCGCCCAGCACGCCGATCAACCCCAACGCCACGCTCGCCAGCGCCGGTCCGCGCGACGCCCGCGTCACCGCCCACACGCCGATGCCCAGCCCAGTGAGGGCCGCGAGTGCAGCGGCCACGCTTCCGATCCGGCCTGTGGTGAGCTCGTAGCCTCCTGAGGCTGCTGCGACTGCGAACGGTGCCACCGTCGTGATGTCCATGGTCGTGCTCCCTTCAACGTGTCGGTTCGGGTGCCGGGCTCGCCGCGACGTCGCCGCCTGCCTCGAGTGTCGAGTGGCCTTCCACCTGCAGTTGAGGCAGCAGCCGGTCGAGCCAGCCCGGGAGCCACCACGCTCGCTCACCGAACAGGCGCATGGCGGCGGGCACCATCAAGCAGCGGATCACCACCGCGTCGAGGAGGATGGCGATCGCCATCGCGAAGCCGGTCTGAGCGAGCATCCGGTCGGGGAAGAGTGCGAACGAACCGAAGACCACCACCATCACGGCTGCTGCCGCGGTGATCACTCCTCCGGTGTGCGCGAGACCCTCACGGACCGCATGCTGTGCGTCGCCCGTCGCCACCCAGATCTCCCGGATCCGGGCGAGCAGGAAGACCTCGTAGTCCATGGAGAGCCCGAAGACGATCGCGAAGATGAAGACCGGCACGAATGCTTCGATCGGACCGGCCTCCGCCCAGAGGCGGCCGTCCTGGAAGACCAGCTTCATCGCGCCCATCGCGGCGCCGATCGAGAGGATATTGAGCACCGCAGCCTTGATCGGGATCAGCAGCGACCGGAAGACACACAGCAGGAGCGCGAACGCAAGCCCCACCACCGCGGTGACGAACAACCAGAACCGGTCGGCGATCGCCTCGGCGTAGTCCACGCTGGCCGCGGTTGCACCGCCCACGAGGTTTGCGTCGCCCAGGTCGGCACGCAGATCGGTGACCAGGTCCGCGGTCGCGTGGTCCTGCGGACCGGTCGTGGGCTCGACCCGCATCAGGTGGACGCCGTCGGCGACCGGCATCGGCGGGGTCAGCCGCTCGCCGACGATGCGGTCGTCACGGCGGAGATGGTCGTACGCCGCCTGCGCCTCGGCCGATGAGCCCTCGGTCACCACCAGCAGCGGCCCGTTGGCACCGGGACCGAACTTCTCGCTGACCAGGTCGTACGCCGCCCGGGTGGTCGAGGACTCCGGGTCGTTGCCCGCGTCGTTGAAGCCCAGCTGCAGCTCCAGCGCTGGGGCCGTGAGGGCACCCAGCGCGAGCACCGAGACCACGAGCGCGCCGACGGGGTGCCGCTGGACCAGCCGGCCCCACTGCCGCCACCGGCTGCCGGGCTCGCGTCGTGCCTTCCTGGCATGTTCGCGAACCCGGCGCTCGAGCCGAGGACCGAAGAGCGCGAGCAGCCCGGGCAACAGGGAGAGGGAGGCCACCATGGTGACCAGCACCGTGAGGATGACTGCGGCGACAACGCCCTGGTAGGCCGGAATGTCGAGAACCACCAGGCCCAGCAGGGCCAGGATCACGCTGAGACCGGCGAAGAGGACGGCGCGCCCGGCGGTGTCGAGCGCCTTCGACGTCGCGACCGTCCAGCTGGCGCCGGACAGCAGCTCGCTGCGCAGTCGGGTGAAGAGCAGCAGGGCGTAGTCGATTCCGACTCCCAGCCCGATCAGGACCGGCAGCGCCGTCGTGTAGTCGGGGACGGAGATCAGGTGCGACAGGAAGGTCACCAGGGCGAGGGCGGTGCCGACCGCGAACAACGCGGTCAGCAACGGAAGGCTCGCTGCCAGGAACGAGCCGAACATGAGCACCAGGATGACCAGCGCGGCGAGCAGCCCGGCGGCCTCGGCGCCCATCCCCTCACCCTGTTGGCTCTTCCTGATGCCCTGCCCGGCGACGTCGACGCGGATCCCGTCGACCGCGTGAGCCTCCGCGATCCCGATGATCTCTTCGTACGTCGCGGTGTCCGCGCTGCCCCTCGCCCCTTCCAGCGCCACGTCCATCAGTCCGACGGTGCCGTCCGGTGACACCGTCCCGGGTAGTGCGCCGGGTGGCGTGACCGCCTCGACCCGGTCCACGGCGCCGAGGTCATCGATGAGGGCGTGCAGATCGACCGCAGCGTCCCAGCCTCGCCGGTCGTGGACCACGACGGTGACACTGTCGCCCGACATGTCGGGGGCGTGTTCCTCGAGCAGGTCGGCCAGCTCCTGCGACTGGGTCCCGGGCAGGCCGAGGTCGCTGCCGTTGCTGTAGTCGTCGCCGGCCACCCGCGCCACCGCCGTGACGCCGGTGAGCACGATGAGCCATGCGACCAAGGCGATCCGGTGATGGCGCTGGGCGAATCCGGCCACGCGATCCATGCGTGATCCTGCAGACATCTGCGCCTCCGTCTGGTGGGTGACGGATCGAGAGTGGCGCCGTCGGTGAGGTTCCGGCATCGGACGAATCGCGGCTACTGCTACGCCTTCCGGCGTAGTCGATGGCCGACTGGTCCCGCCTCTCGTCGTACCCACGAGACATCGGGAACTCCTAGGATCGAGCTGTGCACCGCGCAGCCATGCCCGAGCGCCTGATGACGACACAGGACGCCGTGCTCGCGGCGGGTGCGACCGCGGTCATGCTGGCGTTCGTCGTATGGAGGGCCGACGAGCTCTGGCACCTGGGCACCGGATGTGTGCTCGTCAGTGGCCTGGTACTTCTGGTCCGCCGCCAGTTCCCGACGGGTGCATTCGTGGTGGCGACCGTCGCGGCCACCGGTTACTACCTGCTCGACTTCGCTGAGGGACCGGCAATGCTCGGATGCTGGGTCGCGGGGTACACGATGGCCTCGCGCGGCGACGGTCGCCGATCGCTGTTGATCGCAGGCGGCGCGATCGGCGCCATGGCCGCCATCTGGCTGACGGTGGGCCCCGAGGCCGGGGGTGAAGGGCAAGGATGGGTGTTCTTCCGGGTGGCCTCGCTGGGCCTCTGCGTCGCGCTCGGTGAGTCGATCCGGTCTCGTCGCGTGATCATCGCCGATGCGGTGGCCCGTGCGGAGCGGGCCGAGCAGACCCGGGAGATCGAGGCACAACGAAGAGTCGACGCCGAACGCCTGCGAATCGCCCGCGAGGTCCACGACACCGTCGCGCATGCCATCGCGGTGATCAACGTCCAGTCCGGCGTCACAGCGCACCTTCTCGACAGGCAGCCCGAACGGGCCCGGGAGACCCTCGAGGCGATCGAGATCACCAGCTCGCGAGCGTTGCGTGAGATGCGGACGATCCTCGGCGTCCTCAGCGACCCCCACAACGGCCGGACGCCGCACCCGGGCATCGACCAGATTCCGGACCTGGAGGTGACTGCTCGCGACGCCGGGCTGGAGGTCGACCTTGACGTCTCCCGACCACTCGATCCGCTCCCCAGCGCTGTGGACAGCGCCGTCTACCGGATCATCCAGGAGTCGATCACCAACGTGATCCGCCACGTCGGCCCGGCACGGGTCCGGGTCTCGGTTGCTCCGGATGGCGACCAGCTGGAGGTGCGCGTGGTCAACGACGAGGGAGACGACGATCGGCAGCCCCGAGGAAGGTCGGACGAGCCGGGCCGCGGAATCCTCGGCATGCGGGAGCGCTGCGAGCTCCTGGGTGGCGAGTTCCTCGCCTGCCCCCGACCGGAGGGCGGTTTCGAGGTTCGCGCCAGGCTTCCGGTGGCACCGGTCGGGGCGGCGCCGTGATGACGGCAGGCTCTGCGCTCGAGGACCGGCCGATCAGAGTGATCCTCGTCGATGACGAAGGCCTGGTGCGGTCCGGCTTTCGAGTCCTCCTCGAGTCGGTGGACGACATCGAGGTCGTCGGGGAGGCCGGTGACGGCGCCGCGGCGATCGCCCTCGCCCGGAGCGCCCGCCCCGACGTGGTGCTCATGGACATCCGGATGCCCACGCTCGACGGGATCGAGGCCACCACCGAGATCGTCAAGACACCCGGACTCCAACAGACCCGGATCCTGATCCTCACCACCTACGACACAGACGCCTACGTCTTCGGCGCTCTGGCAGCCGGCGCCAGCGGCTTCCTGCTCAAGGACGCCGGCCCCACGGAGCTGCTGCACGCGGTCCGCGTGGTCGCCGCGGGGGACGCGTTGGTGGCACCCCGGATCACGCGGAGGCTGATCTCGGAGCTCACGGCCCAGCGCAACGCAGCCGACGCCGGCGCAGAGACCCTGTCGGTGTTGACCGATCGCGAACGAGAGGTCCTCGCTCTGGTCGGGCAAGGCATGAGCAACCACGAGATCGGCGAAGCCCTCTTCCTCAGTCCCGCCACGGCGCGGACCCACGTGAGCAACGTGATGGGCAAGCTCGGTGCCCGTGGCCGGGTCCAACTCGTCGTCATCGCCTACGAGACCGGACTGGTCACCCCTCAGCGCGGCTCGTAGGCCAACCTGAACGAACGCGGCTGGCTCAGACCACGAACCAGAAGTGGCTCCAGCCGGCCACGCCGACCCGGTGCCGGGTCCAGCGCTCCTCGTCGACCTGCACGATCCGTCCGGCGGCCGGGTCGAAGACCTCGATCCCCTCGGGCGTCGACCCGACGGCGAGCACGACGTGCCGCGGCAGCCAGCGGTTGCCGAGGTAGACCACGACGGGCCGGTCGGAGAGCTGCTCACGGAGCACGAGGTAGGCGATGGCGGGCCGCGGGCGGGCCGACACGGTGGCGATGCCCATCCCGGTCAGTGAGCGCATCAGGTTGACCAGCGCCCACGGCGGCGTGCCGAGCGCGCGGAGCCATGGGAGCTGGAGGCGGCCGCGGGCGCTGCCGACGGAGGTGAGCCGGCGGTGCTCGGCGAGGATCTCGCTCGGCGGGTCGACCGGACGCCAGCCCTCGAGGATGGCGCGCGCCGCCAGCGCGGTCGCCGCGCCGCAGGTGCGCCGGTCGGGCTGGCGCAGGTCGGCGGGATCGAGGTCAGCCGGCCAGTGCATGCTCGCCCTCCGATCGGCAGAGCTCGACGAACGCGCGGTCGCCGGAGGCGGTGCGGCAGCCGGCGGCGGTCGCCCGACGGACCACGTGCCGCTGCGCCCGCGCCAGGGCGACGCCCCGACGGAGCAGCACCAGCGGGGGCTTGCGGTGCTCGCGCAGGTCGCGGGTCAGGCGGCGCCAGAAGGTGAGGAGCGGGTGCTGGGTCACGCAGTACGCCGCCGCGAGCACCCCCGCACGCCGGCACTCCTCGACCACCTCGGCCGCGAAGATCCCCTCCGCGCAGAACCGGGTGGCGCCGCGCAGGTCGACGTGCTGCGTGCCGGTGCGGCGGCTGCCGGAGATGGAGTAGACGGGGATGTCGGCGACGCCGGTCTCGCACAGCCGGAGCAGCGCCGCGATCGCGTCCTCGTGGTGCCAGGTGCCGGGGTGGTCCCAGTCGACCAGCCCCGCGTTCGCGCCCTCGGCGATCCGCGGGAGTCCCGGCTCGTCGCCGTCGCGGTAGAAGTCGTCCAGGCGCAGCGTGGGCCAGCCGCAGGCCCGCTCGAGCCGCTCGGCGAGCCGCGACTTCCCGGCCCCGGAAGGGCCGGCGAGGACGATCACGCGGGCAGCCACCCGACGAGCCTATGCCGCGCGCCGATCAGCTCTCCAGTTCGCGGGTGACCACGGCCAGCGCCTCGTCGAGCTGGGCGTCGGTGCAGCCACCGAAGCCCACCACCAGGCCGTGGCGCACCACCGAGCGGCAGTAGGGGGCCAGCAGCGGGACGTCGTACCCGGCGCGGCGAGCGGCCAGGTGCGCCCGCTCGGCGTCCGCCCGGGAGAGCTCGACCGTCGCATACATGCCGGCCACGGGCCCGTGGGTCGTGCCGTGGGGGGCCAGCGCAGCGGTGACCCGGGCGGCGCGCTCGGCGTACACGCGGCGCGCGGAGCGGACGACCTTGTCGACGTAGCCGTCGCGGAGGAGGGAGAGGAAGGCCCGCTGGACGGGCCATGAGGCGGTGTCGTGGGTGATGGCCCGGATCCGGTTCAGTGGCTCCAGCAGGCCCGGCGGCGGGACCAGCCAGCCCAGCCGCATGCTGGGGGCGACCGTCTTGCTGGCCGTCCCGAGATACGCCACCCGATCCCGGTCGAGCGCGGCCAGTGCCGGCACCGGGGCCACGTCGTAGCGGAACTCGGAGTCGTAGTCGTCCTCGACCACCAGCGCACCACTCGTCCGGGCGGCCTCCAGCAGGGCGATCCGGGCGGTGCCCGGCATGGTCAGCCCCAGGGGGTGCTGATGCGCCGGTGTCACGTAGGCGGCCGCGCACCCCTGCAGCAGATCGGCCGTGGGTGGCGAGGTGGCCGCGGGGACGTCGACGACGTCCCGCCCGGAGAGCCGGACCGTCTCGACGGCGGCGCGGTAGCCGGGGTCGTCGACGCTGACCGCGCCCGGGCCGAGCACCCGCAGGAGGTGGCGGAGGCCGTCGGCCGTTCCCGCGGTCACCAGCACCTCGTCGGGATCGCACTCCACGCCGCGGGTGCGACCCAGCCGCGCGGCCAGCTCCTCCCGCAGCTCCGGAAGGCCCCGCGGGTCGCCGTAGTCCGCGGGCTGGCGCGCAGCGGCGACGTCGCGCCACGCCCGCCGCCAGAGCGCGGCGTGCCGCGGGTCGATCCACGGCGTCCCGGCGTCGAGCCGGACCAGCGACGGCGCGGAGCGGGCACGCCGCTCCCACGGGGTCCGCCCACGCCGCGCGGGCCCGGTCGGCCCGGTCGGCCCAGCGGGTCCCGCCGGACCGGCCGGCGCGCTCGCGGAGACGAAGGTGCCGGACCCGTGCCTGCCCTCCAGCCAGCCCTCGGCGACGAGCTGTCCGTAGGCCTGCTCGGTGACCGCTCGGGCGACGCCGAGGTCGGCAGCCAGCGCGCGCGAGCTCGGCAGCCGGTCGCCGGCGGCGAGCCGGCCGTCGGTGACCTGGCGACGGATGGCGTCGGCGAGCTGGCCGCCGAGGGGGCGCGGGTCGCCGCGGTCGAGGTCGACGGCGAGCGTGTTGGTCATCCGAAGTGTCCTGTCGAAGTGGCCGATAAGTGGCCCGTGAATGGGGGCCACTTCTCGGCCAGTCTAGGGCCATGAGCGTGGAGCTGACCCTGTCCCCGACCCGTCGTACCCGGATCAACCGGGGGCGCAACCGGATGGTCTCCCGGCGCGCCGACCTGCACCGCTTCCTGGAGGAGGCGCTCGTCGCCCACCTCGGGGTCGTCGTCGGCGAGCATCCCGTCGTGCTGCCCACCGCCTACGCCGTCGACCTCGAGGGGCCTGACGACGGCGGCAGCCTCTACCTGCACGGCTCGGTCGCGGCCGGGTGGCTCCGGGCCGCGGTCGGCGCCACGGTGTGCGTCACCGTGACCGAGCTCGACGGACTGGTCGCCGGGCGCTCCGCCTTCCACCACTCGATGAACTACCGGTCGGCGGTGGTGATCGGGCAGGCCCGGTCGGTCGACGACGACGCCGAGCGGCGCCACGCGCTCGACCTGATCGTCGACCACATGGTGCCCGGCCGCGCGGCGACGCTCCGGCCCAGCACCCGCAAGGAGCTGGCCGCGACCGCCGTGCTCGCGGTGCCGCTCGCGGAGGCCTCCATGAAGGTCCGCACCGGTGATCCGGTCGACGAGCCGGCCGACGTGGCGGCCGGGACCTGGGGCGGACACATCCCGCTGGTGCGGACCGCGACCGGCACGGTGTCGGCCGCCGACTCCCACGGCGACGTCCCCGCGGACGTCGTACGACGCGCAGCGGATCTCGCCGCCGGGCGGCCCGTCGACCGCTAACGTCCCTGGGATGGGTCTCCTGAGACGCCGCAGGCTGCGGCTGGTCCTGCTCTCCGGCGCGGGTCTCGTCGTCGTGGGCACGATCGCGTTCTTCGCGCTCGCGCCGGGCGTGGTGGAGGGGATGCGCAACCGCATCGTCCCCGCCGAGCTTCCGGAGGTCACCCCGGAGACGCAGCGCCTCCACGACTCGCTGCACGTGGTCGACATGCACTCCGACACGCTGATGTGGGACCGCGACCTGCTCGACCGCTCCGACCGGGGCCACATGGACCTGCCCCGGCTGCAGGACGGCAACGTCGCGCTCCAGGTCTTCTCCTCGGTCTCGAAGTCGCCGAAGGGCCAGAACTACGACAGCAACAGCGCCGACAGCGACAACATCACGCTGCTCACCATCGCCCAGCTGCAGCCGCCCCGCACCTGGACTTCGCTGCTGCAGCGGTCGCTCTACCACGCCGAGAAGCTCGAGGACGCCGCGCGCGAGTCCGGCGGCGAGCTCGTGCTGGTCCGCACCCGCGACGACCTCGACCAGCTGCTCGCCGACCGTGAGGCCGGCAAGGACGTGACCGGCGCCCTGTTCTCCGTGGAAGGGCTGCACAACCTCGAGGGCGACCTCGACAACCTCGACCGGCTCTACGACGCCGGGATGCGGATGGCCGGGTTCACGCACTTCTTCGACAACGAGGTCGCCGGCTCCATGCACGGCGTCGACAAGGGCGGCCTGACCGACCTCGGCCGCGAGGTGTTCGCGGAGATGGAGCGCCGGGGCATCGTCGTCGACATCGCGCACGCCAGCCACGTGGCCGTCGCCGAGATGCTCGTGCTGGCGACCAAGCCGCTCGTGCTCAGCCACGGTGGCGTCCAGGCCACCTGCGAGGTCAACCGCAACCTCACCGACGAGGAGATCCGCGGCGTCGCGGCGACCGGGGGCGTCGTCGGCGTCGGCTACTGGAACGCGGCCGTCTGCGCCCGCACCACCGACGCGGTGGTCGACGCCATCGACCACGTCGTGCGGGTCGGCGGCATCGAGGCCGCCGCCCTCGGCAGCGACTTCGACGGCGCCACCACCGTCGGCTGGGACACCAGCCAGCTCGCCGCCCTCACCCAGGAGCTCGTCGACCGCGGGTACGACGACGACGAGATCGCCGCGATCATGGGCGGCAACACGTTGCGGGTGCTGCGGGCGGTGCTGCCGGAGTAAGAACGGGTCGATCACCAGCCCGACGGGCGGCCGCGTCCGCTACACGCCGATCGGGTGCCAGACGGTCTTGGTCTCGAGGAACGCCGTCATCGCGGTCAGGGCCGGCTCGGCGGTCCAGTCGGGCTCGGCGGCCGGCGCGCGTCGTACCCGCTTGAGGTTGTCGGCGGCGGCGACCTCGAGCTCGACGGCGAGCGTGGCGGCGTCGGGGTGCCCGGCCACGCCGGCGAGGTCGATGGCGTTGACGTCCATGTGGCCGGCCAGCCAGGGGCCCAGCACGGCCGCGTCGCCGGTGAGCAGGTTGACCACGCCGCCGGGCACGTCGGAGGTGGCCAGCACCTCGGCGAAGGTGACGGCCGGCAGCGGACGGCCGTACGACGACACGACCACCGCGGTGTTGCCGGTGACGACCACGGGCGCGACCACCGAGACCAGGCCCAGCAGCGAGGAGGCCTGCGGGGCGAGCACCGCGACGACGCCGGTCGGCTCGGGGGCGGTGTGGTTGAAGAAGGGGCCGGCGACCGGGTTGGCGTTGCCGACCACCTGGGCGAGCTTGTCGGCCCAGCCGGCGTACCAGACCAGCCGGTCGACCGCGGCGTCCACCTGGCTGCGGGCAGCGGCGGCCGACGCGCCCTCGGAGAGCCGGACCGCCTCCTCGAACTGCGGGCGCCGGTCCTCCATCACCTCGGCGATCCGGTAGACGACCTGGCCGCGGTTGTAGGCGGTGCGTCCGGACCAGCCGCCGAAGGCCTTGCGTGCGGCTGCCACGGCGTCCCGCGCGTCCTTGCGCGACGCCAGCGAGGCGTTGGCCACGAACCTCCCCTTGCCGTCGAGCACCTCGTAGGAGTGGCCCGACTCCGACCGCGGGAACGCCCCGCCGATGTAGAGCTTGTAGGTCTTGCGGACGTCGATGCGTGCCATCAGGCGTCGGCTCCCTTCAGGTAGGAGGCGAGGCCCTGGCGTCCGCCCTCGCGGCCGTAGCCGGACTCCTTGTAGCCGCCGAACGGGCTGGCGGGGTCGAACTTGTTGAAGGTGTTGGCCCACACCACCCCGGCCCGGAGCCGGTCGGCCATGTGCAGGATCCGCGAGCCCTTCTCGGTCCAGACGCCCGCGGACAGCCCGTAGGGGGTGTTGTTCGCCTTCTCGACCGCCTCGCTGGGCGTGCGGAAGGTGAGCACCGACAGCACCGGGCCGAAGATCTCCTCGCGGGCGATTCGGTGGGCCTGGGTGACGCCGGTGAACAGCGTCGGCGGGAACCAGTAGCCCGAGGAGGGCAGGTCGCACTCCGGCGACCAGCGCTCGGCCCCCTCGGCGTCGCCGGCCCCGGCGAGCTCGCGGATCCGGGAGAGCTGCTCGGCGGAGTTGATGGCGCCGATGTCGGTGTTCTTGTCGAGCGGGTCGCCGACGCGCAGCGCGCCCATCCGCCGCTTGAGCCGGCCCAGCACCTCCTCGGCGACGGACTCCTGCACGAGCAGGCGCGAGCCGGCGCAGCACACGTGGCCCTGGTTGAAGAAGATGCCGCTGACGATGCCCTCGACCGCCTGGTCGATGGGGGCGTCGTCGAAGACGATGTTGGCGGCCTTGCCGCCGAGCTCGAGGGTCACCGACTTGTTCGTGCCGGCGACGGCCCGGGCGATCGCCTTGCCGACCTCGGTGGAGCCGGTGAAGGCCACCTTGTCGACGTCGGGGTGCGCGACGACGGCCTGGCCGGTGGCCCCGGCGCCGGTCACGACGTTGACCACGCCCGGCGGCAGGTCGGCCTGCTGGCAGATCTCGGCGAACAGCAGGGCGGTCAGCGGCGTGGTCTCCGCGGGCTTCAGCACGACGGTGTTGCCGCACGCCAGCGCCGGCGCCACCTTCCACGCCAGCATCAGCAGCGGGAAGTTCCACGGGATCACCTGCCCGGCGACGCCCAGGGGCTGCGGCTCGCGGCCGAGACCGGCGTACGACAGCTTGTCGGCCCAGCCGGCGTAGTAGAAGAAGTTGGCGGCGACCTGCGGGACGTCGACGTCGCGACTCTCCTTGATCGGCTTGCCGTTGTCGATGGTCTCCAGGACCGCCAGCTCGCGGGCCCGCTCCTGGATGATGCGCGCGATCCGGAACAGGTACTTGGCGCGCTCCTTGCCGGGCATCCGGGACCATCCGCGGAACGCCCGCCGCGCGGCTCGGACGGCGCGGTCGACGTCGGCCCCGTCGGCCTCCGCCACCTCGGCGAGGGTCTCCTCGGTGGCCGGGTTGATCGTCTTGAAGGACGGGCCGTGCCCGTCGACGAACTCGCCGTCGACGAACAGGCCGTAGGACGCCTTGATGTCGACGATGCTGCGCGACTCGGGCGCGGGTGCGTACTCGAAAACCATGACAGCTCAGTCCAGGGTGAAGTAGTCGGGGCCGCTGTAGCGCCCGGTGGCGATCTTGGTGCGCTGCATCAGCAGGTCGTTGAGCAGGGTGGAGGCGCCGAACCGGAACCAGTCGGGCGTCAGCCAGTCGTCGCCGGCGACCTCGTTGACCGTCACCAGGTACTTGATCGCGTCCTTGGCGGTGCGGATGCCGCCGGCGGGCTTCACGCCGACCTGCACGCCGGTCGCGTCGCGGAAGTCGCGGACCGCCTCGAGCATGACCAGGGTCACCGGCAGCGTGGCGGCCGGCTGCACCTTGCCGGTCGAGGTCTTGATGAAGTCCGCGCCCGCGAGCATCGCCAGCCACGACGCGCGGCGGACGTTGTCGTAGGTCTGCAGCTCGCCGGTCTCGAAGATGACCTTGAGGTGGGCGTGGGAGCCGTCCGCCCGGGCGCAGGCCTCCCGGGTCGCGACGATCTCCTCGAAGACCTGGAGGTAGCGGCCGGCGAGGAAGGCGCCCCGGTCGATGACCATGTCGATCTCGTCGGCGCCCGCTGCGACCGCATCGCGGGTGTCGGCGAGCTTCACCTCCAGCGAGGCCCGGCCGCTCGGGAAGGCCGTCGCGACGGCGGCGACGTTGACCCGGTCGCCCACGACCGACTTCACCTCGGGCACCAGGTCGCCGTAGACGCACACCGCCGCGACCGGTGGGCAGGACGGGTCGGCCGGGTCGGGGCGCAGCGCCTTGCTGGCGAGGGCGCGGACCTTGCCGGGGGTGTCCTGGCCCTCGAGCGTGGTGAGGTCGACCATCCGGATCGCGAGGTCGAGCGCCCAGGCCTTGGCGGTGGTCTTGATCGAGCGGGTGCCGAGCGCGGCGGCGCGGGCCTCGGCGCCGACCTGGTCGACGCCGGGCAGGCCGTGCAGGAAGCGGCGCAGCGATGCCTCGCTGTTCGTCACGTCGGCGTAGGCCGACAGGCCTGGCGACGGGTCGGTGGGTGCGGAGGCTGTCACCGGTCCAGCATAGGGTTGCCGGTCGTGAGGGACGAAGGCGTCGAGGAGGTCGAGCGGTTCAGCGCGGGCGGCCGCGGGGCGGGGTTCCTCGGCCTGGTCGGTGTGGCGGCGTTCCTGGCCTACGGCGTGCTCGACCCGGCCGCGGACTTCGCGCCGTGGCTGTGGCCGCTCACCCTGCTCGTCGGGGTCGCGCTCTGGGTGGTGCTGGTGCGCCCGGCCGTGCTGGTGCGGGGTCGGGTGCTCGAGCTGCGCAACATGCTGCACACCGACCTGATCCCGCTCGCCCGGGTGACCGACGTGCGGATCAGCCAGGTCACCGTGGTGCGGGCCGACGAGCGCCGGTTCGTCGGCAGCGGGATGGGCAGCAGCCGGCGCCAGCTGGGTCGCGACGAGCAGCGCGGCCACGCCGCCCTCGCGGCCGACCGGCCCTTCGGCTGGCTGGTCGAGGAGAAGCTGAACCGCCTCGCCGAGGCTGCCCGCGAGGTGACGGCGGAGGAGCCGCCTCCCGTGCGGCGCACCTGGGCCTGGCCCGAGATCGCCGGGCTCGTCGTGCTGGGCGGCGCGGTGCTGGTGCTGGCGCTCCGCTGAGCGGGGCGGCTCAGATCCCGGCGGCGGCCGCGACGTCCGTGCGCAGCGCGATCAGCCGGGTCGCCGCCTCCGCCCGGGCGGTCGCCACGTCGCCGTCGACCACCGGTACGACGACCTCGAGGTAGCACTTGAGCTTCGGCTCCGTCCCGCTCGGGCGTACGACGACCCGGCTGCCGTCGCTGGTGCGGTAGCGCAGACCGTCGGTGGGGGGCAGCCCGCCCGCGCCGAGGCTCAGGTCCTCCGCCGACTCCACCGCCGCGGCGCCCAGGGTGACCGGCGGCGTCGCGCGCAGCCGGTCCATCGCGTGCCCGATCTCGGCGAGGTCGCTGACCCGCACCGAGAGCTGGTCGGTCGCGTGCAGCCCGTGGCGCACCGCGATGTCGTCGAGGAGGTCGAGCAGGGTGCGGCCCGCTGCCTTCGCCGACGCGGCCACCTCGCAGAGCACGAGGGCGGCGGAGACGCCGTCCTTGTCGGCCACGTTGCGTGGGTCGACGCAGTAGCCCAGCGCCTCCTCGTAGCCGAACACCAGGCCGGGCAGCCGGCCGATCCACTTGAACCCGGTCAGCGTCTCCTCGTAGCGCTGTCCGTGCGCAGCCGCCATCGCACCGAGCAGCGAGGAGGAGACGATCGAGGTCGCGTAGACCCCCGCGCGCCCCTCGCGCAGGAGGTGGTCGGCCAGCAGGGCGCCGACCTCGTCGCCGCGCAGCATCCGCCACCCGTCGGGTCCGGGCACGGCGCACGCACACCGGTCGGCGTCGGGGTCGTTGGCCACGACCAGGTCGGCGCCGGTCCGCTCGGCGAGCGCCACCGCGCGGTCGATGGCACCCGGCTCCTCGGGGTTGGGGAACGCCACCGTCGGGAAGTCGGGGTCCGGCCGCTCCTGCTCGGGCACGACCTGCGGCGCCTGGAAGCCGGCGGTCTCGAGGACCGCCGGCAGGGCCTCCGCGCCGACGCCGTGCAACGGGGTGTAGACGACGGCGAGGTCGCGCGGCCCGTCCCCGGCGATGCCGGCGACGGTGTCGAGGTAGGCGTCGACGATCCCCTCGTCGAGCACCCGGCCGCCGGTCGCCTCCAGCGGCGACCGGGGGACCGACGCCAGCGACCCGACGGCGGCGATCCGGCCCGCGATCGCCGTGTCGGCGGGCGGCACGATCTGGGTGCCGTCGCTGAGGTAGACCTTGTAGCCGTTGTCCTGCGGCGGGTTGTGGCTCGCGGTGACCATCACGCCCGCGGCGCAGCCGAGCTCCCGGATGGCGTAGGCGAGCACCGGCGTGGGGAGCGGCCGCGGCAGCAGCAGCGGGCGCAGGCCCGCCCCGGCCATCACCTCGGCGGTGTCCCGGGCGAACACGTCGGAGTTGTGGCGGGCGTCGTACCCGATGACGACGGGCGTCCCCGGCTCCGTCCCCTCGCCGAGGAGGTACGCCGCCAGGCCGGCCGCGGCCCGGATGACGACGACCCGGTTCATCCGGTTGGGGCCGGCGCCGAGCGCCCCGCGGAGGCCGGCCGTCCCGAACTGCAGCGTGCCGCGGAACCGGTCGGTCAGGTCGGCGAGCGCGTCGCCGTCGCCCTGCTCGGCGGCGGCGACCAGGGCGTGCAGCTCCGCCACCGTGTGCTCGTCGGGGTCCTCGGCGGCCCAGCTCCGGGCGCGGTTCAGCAGGACGTCGACGTCGGGCGTGGTCATGCGTTGAACGCTAGCGCCCGCGACGGTGCCCGGGTGTCGCTGGAGCGGGGCCGCCACAATGGCCCGGTGGCGCGCTACCGGTTCTCCTCGGCCTGGGAGGTCGCCGCACCCGTCGCGGAGGTCGCCGCCACGGTCGTCGACCTCGAGCGCTACCCGGAGTGGTGGCCGCAGGTGCGTGCCGTCGCCCGGCTGGACACGGACCGGGCCTGGGTGCGCTGCCGGGCGGTGCTGCCGTACACGCTGGACCTGGTGCTGGAGGCCACCTCCCGCACGCCACCGTCGCTGGAGGTCGGGATCGGCGGCGACCTCACCGGGTTCGCCCGGTTCGACCTCTCCGAGACGGCCGGAGGCGGGACCCGCCTGGACTTCCGGCAGGAGGTCACCGCGCACGGCACGCTGGCCCTGGCGTCGTATGTCGCCCGGCCGCTGCTCGCCTGGAACCACGCCCGGATGATGGCCGGCTGCCGCGCCGGCCTGGCTCAGCGCGCCCGCGCCCGCTGACGCTCCACGAACCTCGTCCCGGAGCGCAGCACGAGGCCGGGGGAGAGCCGGCCGAGGCGCCAGGCGAGCCGAGCCTGGACCGGCTCGACCACGAGCGGCCGGTCGGCGAGCACCGCCGCGAGCACCTTGCCCGCGAGGACGTCGGGGTCGACCGGCCTCCGGATGCCCTGTCCCTTCAGGAAGTAGTCACGGCCCCGCACCCGGCCGAGCTCGCCCTTGTCGAGGATCGGCGTGTCGACCGCCGCCGGGCAGACCGCGGTCACGCCGACGTTGTGCGAGGCCGCCTCGGTGCGCAGCGCCAGGGACAGGCCCACGACCGCGTGCTTGGTCATGACGTACGACGTGAGCAGGCCGGCCGCCATCAGTCCGCCCATCGAGGCGGTGTTGACGATGTGGCCGCGGCCCTGCCGGATCATCCGCGGGTAGGCGGCGTGGACGCCGTGCACGACGCCGCGGATGTTGACGTCGATGATCGCGTTCCACTGGTCGAGGGTCATCGCCTCGGCGTCGCCGAGCAGGCTGATCCCGGCGTTGTTGAACATCAGGTCCAGGTGCCCGTGCTCGGCGACCACGTGGTCCACCGCCCGCTGGACCTCCGGGGCCCGGGTCACGTCCACCCGCGACGCGCGGGCGGACCCGGGCCCCGAGACCCGGGCGACCGTCCGCTCCGCGGCGGCGAGGTCCAGGTCGGCACAGACGACCTCGGCGCCGGCCGCGACGAGCGCGCGGGTCAGCGCCGCACCGATGCCGGAGCCCCCGCCCGTGACGATCGCGGTGCGGCCGGCGAGCGTGCCGAGCCCGCTCACGAGAACGCCTTCTCGACGAGGCCGACCAGGTCGGGGTAGCGCCTGAGGTGGGCGCCGCCGTTGATGTCCAGCGTCTCCCCGGTGATCCACGCGGCGTCGTCGGACAGCAGGAACCGGACGGCGGCGGCCACCTCCTCCGGCTCCCCGGGCCGCCCGAGCGCCGTGTTGGCGACGTACTCCTCCCGCACGCCGGGGATGTCCATGGCGGGCGCGGTCAGCGGGGTCACCACCAGGCCCGGCGCCACCGCGTTGACCCGCACCCGGCGCGGGCCCAGCTCGAGGGCGGCGACCTCGGTGAGCGCCACGAGGCCGGCCTTCGCGGCGCAGTAGGCGGCGAGGCCGGTGCCGGGCTGGCGGGCGTTGAGGGAGGACAGCGAGACCA
This sequence comes from Nocardioides proteolyticus, assembly GCF_051280635.3. Lineage (NCBI taxonomy): Bacteria > Bacillati > Actinomycetota > Actinomycetes > Propionibacteriales > Nocardioidaceae > Nocardioides > Nocardioides proteolyticus. The sequence continues at coordinate 18,178 of NZ_JBNBPO030000019.1, forward strand.
GCGCGCCGCCGTCGGCGACCCGCCGGCCGGCGTGCTTGAGCACGAGGAACGCCCCGGTGAGGCAGACGTCCACGACCCGCCGCCACTCGTCGGCGTCGTGGTCGACGACGCGGGCGAGCGTACTGACGCCGGCGCAGTTGACGACCCCGTGGAGGCCGCCGTGCTCGGCCACCACGCCGTCGAAGAGCGCCGCCACGCTCGCCTCGTCGGTCACGTCGACGGCGATGTCGGCGGTCGTGCCGGGCAGGTCGGCGACGACCACCCGGTGTCCTGCCGCGGCCAGGGCCGTGGCGGTGGCCGCGCCCAGTCCCGAGGCGCCCCCGACCACCACGCTCACCCGTCCTCCGGCCATGCCGGACCTCCTCGTCTGACGCTCGTCGGCGCCTGTTGACACGTGTCAGGTCGAGCCCTAACGTGACCGTCGTCACAGCGGTTTGTCAAGGGCCGCCCGCGGGGGTCCGAGAGGGGTTTCGGCATGAGTGGTCCCACGGTCGCCGTGATCGGCGCCGGCATCAGCGGCCTGACGATGAGCAAGATGCTGGCCGACTACGGCCTGGAGTTCACCACCTTCGAGTCCTCCGACCGGGTGGGCGGCAACTGGGCCTTCGGCAACCCCAACGGCCACAGCAGCGCCTACCGGTCGCTGCACATCGACACCTCGAAGCACCAGCTGTCCTTCAAGGACTTCCCGATGCCCGAGGACTACCCCGACTTCCCGCACCACACGCAGATCAAGGCCTACCTCGACAGCTACGCCGACGCCTTCGACATCCGCAAGGACATCGAGTTCGAGAACGGCGTGCTGAGCGCGAGGCGGCTGCCCGACGGCGGCTGGGAGCTGGAGACCCAGCGCACCGGGATCCGCCGGTTCGACGTGCTGGTCGTGGCCAACGGCCACCACTGGGACCCCCGCTTCGCCGACAAGCCCGGGGACTTCACCGGCACGACCATGCACTCGCACAGCTACATCGACCCGCGCACGCCGTACGACCTGAGCGGCAAGCGGATCCTGATCATCGGCATCGGCAACAGCGCCGCCGACATCGCCGTGGAGCTCTCCAGCCGGACCCTCGAGAACGAGGTGGTCATCTCCACCCGCTCCAGCGCCTGGATCGTGCCGAAGTACTTCGCCGGCAAGCCGGCCGACAAGTACTACCGGACCTCGCCGCACATCCCGTTCGCCTGGCAGCGCAGGTTCGTCCAGCTGATGCAGCCGATGACGGCGGGCCGCCCCCAGGACTACGGGCTGCCGGAGCCCAACCACCGCTTCTTCGAGGCGCACCCCACCCAGTCCGTGGAGCTGCCGCTGCGCCTGGGCTCCGGCGACCTCCGGGCCAAGGGGGACGTCGAGCGCTTCGACGGCAGCACCGTCCACTTCGCCGACGGGACGGCCGAGGACTTCGACGTGGTCATCCACGCCACCGGCTACAACATCACCTTCCCCTTCTTCGACCCCGACTTCATCAGCGCTCCCGACAACCACATCCGGCTCTACAAGCGGATCTTCAAGCCCGGCATCGACGACCTCGCCTTCGTCGGCTTCGCCCAGGCGACGCCGACCCTGTTCCCGTTCGTGGAGAGCCAGACCCGGCTCGTCGCGGCGTGGCTGGTGGGGCAGTACGCCCCGCCGAGCGAGTCGGAGATGGAGGAGGTGATCACCGCGGACCAGGAGTTCTACACCGCCCACATGGTCCAGCGGCCCCGGCACACCCAGCAGCTCGACTACTTCCTCTACGAGCACGACGTGCGCGTGAAGGAGATCCCGGCGGGCCGCGAGCGTGCCCGCACGAGGCCGCGACGCGCACCCGCCGCGGCCGCCGCCCGGCCGGTGACCGCCGGGGCGGCGGGGTGAGCGACGAGGAGCGCGCCTGGGCGAGGCTCGTCGACCGGCGCAGCGTCAACCGGGGCGACCTCCGTCGGACCGCCCTGCTCCGGGCGCTCGACGAGCTGCTCAGGGAGCAGTCGCTCGAGGAGGTCAACGTCGCGGAGATCTCCCGCCGCGCGGGCGTCACCCGCTCGGCCTTCTACTTCTACTTCGAGAGCAAGGCCGTCGCCGTGATGGCCCTGATGGCCGACCTGTACGACGACGCGTCGGACGCCACCGACCTGCTGGTCAAGGCCGAGGGTGAGCCGGAGCCGCGGATCCGGGCCGTGGTCACCCGGCTCTTCGACTCCGTCGACAAGACCCCGCACACCTACCGCGCGCTCCTGGAGGCGCGGGCGACCAACCAGGACGTCCGCGAGGTCTGGGACGCGGGCCGCTCCGACTTCGCGAGCATGGTGGCCGAGATGATCCAGCGCGAGCGCGCCGCCGGCCACGCCACCGACGGTCCCGACGCGGCGGGGCTCGCCGCCGTCCTGCTCGACCTCAACGACCACGCGGTCGAGCGCCACGCCATCGGCGGGGGCCCGCCCCGCGAGCAGCACATCGACGCGCTGACCCACATCTGGATGCGCAGCATCTACGGCACCGACAGGAGTGCACCGTGAGCACCACCTTCACCTTCCGGTCCGAGGGCGTGGCCTGCGCCGCCACGCACCACCCCGCCGCCGACGGGTCCGCCGGACCCGTGCCCGTGGTCGTGCTCGGGCACGGCCTGGCCGGGACGCAGGACTCCGGCCTGACGGAGTTCGCCGCCGCCTTCGCCGCCGCCGGCTTCTCCGCGGTCACCTTCGACTACCGCGGGTTCGGCGCGAGCGAGGGCAGTCCGCGCCAGTCGGTCTCGATCGCCGGCCAGGTCGCCGACTGGCATGCCGCGGTCGACGCGGCGAAGCGGCTCCCCGGCGTGGACCCCGCGCGTGTGGTGCTCTGGGGCATCTCGCTCGCCGGCGGGCACGTCGTGTCGGTGGCCGCCGCCCGCGACGACGTCGCCGCGGTGGTGTCCGCCGTGCCCCTCGTGGACGGGCTCGCCGCGGCCCGGCTGGCCGCCCGGCACCACTCGCCGGCGCAGCTGCTCAGGTCGACCGGCCGCGGCGTCGCCTCGGCCGTACGACGTCGGGCCGGCCAGGCGCCCACCATGATCCCGGTGGTGGCCCGTCCCGGCGAGGTGGGGGCGCTGACCCTGCCGGGCGCCTACGAGGACTACCTCTCGATCGCCGGACCGAGCTGGCGCAACGAGATCGCCGCCGACGTGGTGATGGAGCTCGGCGGACGCACTCCGGCGAAGGACGCCCGCCGCCTGGACGTGCCGTGGCTCGTCCAGATCTGCGACTTCGACAACAGCGCCCCGCCGCACGCCGCGGCCAAGGCCGCCTTCGCGGGCCGTGCCGAGGTCCGGCACTACCCCGGGGACCACTTCGACCTGTTCCCCGGCAAGCCGTTCCACCGCCGCGCCTGCGAGCACGCGGTGCACTTCCTGCGCCGCCACCTGTCCGCTCCCTCCACCGCCACCTCCACCGAGACCGCAACGGAGCCGTCCCATGTCTGACACCGTCCAGGCCCTCCTCCTCGAGCACGCCGAGCGCGACACCCCCGGGCTGAAGTACCGCGACCGGGTGTGGTCGTGGCGCGAGTACCTCGGCGAGAGCGCCGCGCGCGCCCACGTCCTCCACGGCATGGCCGGCGGCGCGGAGCCGCTACACGTCGGCGCACTGATGAAGAACACCCCGGAGATGGCGATGGCGATCGCCGCCGGGGCCATCGGCGGCCACGTCACGGTGGGGATCAACGCGACCCGGCGCGGGGAGGGGCTGGCGGCCGACGTGCGCCGGGCGGACTGCCGGGTGCTGCTCACCGACGACGAGCACGTCGGCCTGCTCGACGGGCTCGACCTGGGCGGCGCGGTGGTGGTCAACACCGACGAGGAGGGCTGGCGCAAGCAGGTGGCCGACGCGCCGCGTACCACCGACGGGTTCCGCACCGTCGAGACGATGGACACCTTCATGCTGATCTTCACCTCGGGCACCAGCGGCGACCCGAAGGCGGTGCAGGTCGCGAACTTCATGGTGGTGCTGTCGGGGGCGACCCTGGTGGACAAGTTCGGGCTGACCCCCGACGACGTCGCGTACTGCTCGATGCCGCTCTTCCACAGCAACGCGATCCTCGCCGGCTACGCCGTCGCCGCGAAGTCCGGTGCCGCGATCGCGCTGGCCCAGTTCAGCGCGAGCCACTTCCTCGACGACATCCGCGACTACGGCGCGACGTACCTCAACTACGTCGGCAAGCCGCTCGCCTACGTCCTCGCCACCCCCGAGCAGCCGGACGACAAGGACAACCCGCTGCGGGTGGCCTTCGGCAACGAGGCCTCCGACCGCGACATCGAGCAGTTCGCCGAGCGGTTCGGGTGCACCGTGTGGGACGGCTTCGGCTCGACCGAGACCGCGGTGATCATCACCCGCACCGAGGACACCCCGCCCGGCTCGATCGGCGTGCCCTTCGAGGGCGTCGCGGTCTACGACCGCGAGACGCGGCAGGAATGCCCGCGCGCGGTGTTCGACGAGCACGGCCGGGTCACCAACCTCGACGAGTGCGTCGGCGAGCTCGTCAACACGACGGGCGCGGGCTTCTTCGCCGGCTACTACAAGGACGAGAAGGCGACCCAGGAGCGCCTCGACGGCGGGATGTACTGGTCGGGCGACCTCGGTTACCGCGACGAGGCCGGCTTCGTCTACCTGGCCGGGCGCACCAGCGACTGGCTCCGCGTCGACGGCGAGAACCTCGCCGCGGCGCCGATCGAGGCGCTGCTGCTGCGGCACGAGGCGATCAGCCAGGCCGCCGTGTACGGCGTCCCCGACGAGCGCGTCGGCGACCAGCTGATGTGCGCCCTGGTCCTGCGGGACGGCGCGAGCCTGACGCCCGAGGAGCTCCGGTCGTTCCTCGACGCCCAGCAGGACCTGTCGCCGAAGGCATGGCCGCGCTACGTGCGGATCGCCGACGAGCTGCCGAGCACGGCGACCAACAAGGTGCTCAAGCGCGAGCTCCGGGCGCAGGGCACCGACACGACCGACACGCTCTGGGTGCGCGGCGAGCGGGACCGGGTCTACACGCCGCGCTGAGCGACGAAGCGCCGGCCGACCCGGCCGAGCAGGTCGACCAGCTCGGCCGGCTCCTCGACGGTGAAGTCGCAGTCGAGGGTGGTGAGGACCATGACCGGCCAGTCGAGGCTCTCGGTGTTCATCGTCAGCCGGCAGCCGTCGTCCCGGAGCGGCTCGACGGTGCCCCACCGGCCCAGGTAGGCGGTCACCTCGGGCGCGGGGGCGTCGAGCCGGGCGCGGACCTGGTAGCGCTGCGGGCGGCTGCGCAGCCCCTCGTTGACGAAGGTCAGCGCGTCGCCGCCGGGGATCTCGCGGGGCCGGAAGCGCAGGCCGGTCGGCTGCGGGGCGCCGGCGACCCGGTCGACCCGGAAGGAGCGCCAGTCCTGGCGGTCCCGGTCGTAGCCGGCGAGGTACCAGCGGCGGCCCAGGTTGACCAGGCGGTGCGGCTCCACGCGGCGCGTGCTCGCGGTCCCGTCCGCGGCGGTGTAGGGGAAGGAGAGCACCTCGCCGTCGCGGCACGCCTGGGCCAGGGTGGTCAGCACCTCGGCGTCGAGCGCCGGGCCGCCGGTCCAGGGCAGTCCCTCGGTCTGGGTGTGCACGGCGTCCATCCGCCGGCGCAGGCGCGGCGGCATCAGGGCGATCACCTTCGTCAGCGCCTGCACCGAGGTCTCCTCCAGGCCGGGCACGCCCCCGTTGGCCGCCGAGCGGAGCCCGGCCGCGATGGCGACCGCCTCGTCGTCCTCCAGCAGCAGCGGGGCCAGCGCGCCGCCCGCTCGCAGCTGGTAGCCGCCGGCGGCGCCGCGCACGGCCTCCACGTCGTAGCCCAGCTCGCGGAGCCGGTCGACGTCGCGACGCAGGGTGCGGTCGCTGACCTCGAGCCGGCCGGCCAGGTCCTGGCCCGACCAGAACCGGTGGGTCTGGAGGAGCGACAGCAGGCGAAGCATCCGGGCGCTCGTGCTCATGTCACGAAGATTAGCGAGAATCAGGACAGAACCTGACCGCATTGCTCCCTAGCGTGGGAGTCATGGACAACAACCAGGCAAGAACAGGCAGTGCGGTGGGACCGGTGGGACCGGTCGGAATGGTCGGAGCGGCGGGGGCGGCCGGCGCCCTCGGCGGTCCGGTGATCCGGACGTCCGGGCTCACCCGGCACTTCACCCGCAACAAGCAGACGATCGAGGCCGTCCGCGGGCTCGACCTGGAGGTCGGGGCGGGCGAGCTCGTCGCGTTCCTCGGACCCAACGGCGCCGGCAAGTCGACGACGCTGCGGATGCTCACCACGTTGATCGCCCCGACGGCGGGCTCCGCCGAGGTGGCCGGCCACGACGTGGTGCGCGACCGTGCGGCCGTACGGCGCTCCATCGGCTACGTCGGCCAGGGCAACGCGGCCGGCCACCAGTTCCGCGGCCGCGACGAGCTGCTGTGCCAGGCCCGCTGGCACGGGCTGTCGGCCCGGGACGCCCGGATGCGCACCGACCAGCTGCTCGAGGCCTTCGACCTCACCGAGCACGCGGACCGGCCGGTGTCGCAGCTCTCCGGCGGCCAGCGCCGCCGGCTCGACGTGGCGATCGGCCTGGTCCAGGAGCCGGCGATCCTGTTCCTCGACGAGCCCTCGACCGGGCTCGACCCGCAGAACCGGGTGAACCTGCAGGAGCAGGTCCGGCGGCTCAACGCCGAGCTCGGCACCACGATAGTGCTCACCACCCACTACCTGGAGGAGGCCGACGCGCTCGCCGGCCGGGTGATCGTCATCGACCACGGTCGGGTGATCGCCGACGACACCGCCGGCGGCCTCAAGTCGGCGCTCGGCGACCTGGTCGGCATGGACTTCGCCGACCCGGACGCCGCCCACGCGGCCGCACGCCGGGCCGACCGGCTGCCCGGGGCGCACGTGACCGTCACCGACGCCCACGTCGCGGTGCGCGCGCCCTTCGGCCGCGACGCCGCACCCACCCTCGTCGCCGAGCTGGCCGCGGCCGGCACGCCGGTCACCCGGCTCGAGGTCGTCGGGCCCACGCTCGACGACGTGTTCCTCAACCTCACCGGGCGCAGCCTGCGTGAGTCACAGACCTCCGGCCCCGTCGCCGACGAGGCCCTCACCGAAGGAGACGCAGCATGACCATCGAGATCGAGATGACCGCGGCGCCGGCACCGGCCGTCCGTCGTACCCGTATCGCGGCGGGGCCGGTCGGCATCGTCGCCGACATCTGGCACGTGCTGGTCCGCGAGCTCCAGCCCGTGCTGCGCCAGCCGGTGTCGGTGCTGTTCGCGATGGTGCAGCCGCTGGTGTTCCTCGGCCTCTTCGCGCCGTTGCTGCCGGACACCGGCGAGGGGTCGGCGCTGCAGTGGTTCGTGCCGGGCATCGTCGCGATGACGGCGCTGATGAGCGCGTCCTTCACCGGGGCGAACCTCAGCGAGGAGATCATCAGCGGCTCCTTCGAGCGGCTGCTCGTCGCGCCGGTGCGCAGGTCGGCGCTGATGGTCGGCAAGGCCCTCCGCGAGACCGTGCCGCTGCTCCTGCAGACGGCGATCATCGTCGTCGCGGTGACGCCCTTCGCGTTCGACCTGCACCTGCCGGGCGTCCTGGTCGGTGTGGTCGTCCTGGTGCCCTTCAGCGTCGGCCTGGGCGCGCTGAGCCTCGCCCTGGCCGTCGCGGCGAAGGACCAGGCGTGGGTGTTCTGGACCGTGCAGCAGACGGTGATCTTCCCGCTGCTGCTGCTCGCCGGCGTCCTGCTCCCGCTGGACGGAGCACCGGGCTGGCTGCAGGCGGCCGCCGACGTGAACCCGCTGCGGTACGTCGTCGACGCGGAGCGGGCCCTGTTCGCCGGGTCCTTCCCGGTGGACACCGTGGCCGCCGGGTTCGGGGCGTCCCTGGTGGTCGGCGCGCTCGGCCTCTGGGTGGGCGTGCGGACGATGAACCGCGCGAGCTGAGCGCGGCCGGTCCAGGCCTCAGACGAGCGGCACCACCCGGCTGAGCAGCTCGCCCATCCGGGTGGCTGCCGCTCGTCCGGCCTCCAGCACCTCGGCATGGTCGAGCGGCTCGCCGCTGATGCCGGCGGCGAGGTTGGTCACCAGGCTGATGCCGAGGACCTCCATCCCGGCCTCGCGGGCGGCGATCGCCTCCAGGGTCGTGCTCATCCCGACCAGGTGCCCGCCGATCGCGCGCACCATGCCGATCTCGGCCGGGGTCTCGTAGTGGGGTCCGGGGAACTGCACGTAGACGCCCTCGTCGAGCGACGCGTCGACCGTGCGGCACAGCTCCCGCAGTCGCTGGGAGTAGAGGTCGGTGAGGTCGACGAACCGCGGCCCGACGATCGGCGAGCGACCGGTCAGGTTGATGTGGTCGCTGATCAGCACCGGCTGTCCCGGCTGCCAGGTGTCCTTGAGGCCGCCGCAGCCGTTGGTGAGCACGATCGCATGGCAGCCGGCCGCGGCCGCCGTACGCACACCGTGGACGACCGACTCGACACCCCGGCCCTCGTAGTAGTGGGTGCGGCTCAGGAAGACGAGCAGGTTGCGGTCGCCGCCCTCGCCGGGCAGCCGGATGGACCGCACCTTGCCGGCGTGGCCCGCCACGGCCGCGGCGGAGAACCCGGGCAGGTCCGTGACGTCCAGCTCGGTCGTGTGGGTGCCGGTCGGGTCCAGCGCCTCGGCGGCCGGGAGCCAGCCCGACCCGAGCACCAGGGCGATGTCGTGACGGGCCACGCCCGTCAGCTCCGCGAGGCGGGCGGCGGCCTGTTCGGCCAGGGCGTACGGCGAGGGCGACTCGGTCACGAGCCGGAGCCTAGCCGGGTCACCACCCGGCGATGACGCTCTCCGGCACGTAGCCGTGACGGACCCGCTGCGGGTGGTCGCCGACGGCCAGGTAGGCGAGCTCCTTGCCGGTCGCCGGGTCGACCACGGCCACGGCGTCGCTCTCGGACAGCGAGATCCAGCAGGTGTCGCGCGGCCCCTCGGTCGTCCAGTACGGCTTGAGGTAGGTGTGGCCCGTGGTCTGCTCGTCGAGGATCGTGTAGCGGCCGGTGGCGCGGTCGACGATCGCGGCGTAGTCGTCCATGGTGCCCGCGACGCAGAGCTTGGTGCCGTCCTTGTTGATCGACAGGCCGTGGTGGGCCGAGTCGTTGACGTACTGCTCGCGGAGCATGTTGGGCACCCGGTTGGGCAGCGGAATCACCCGCGTGACGGCCCCGTGGCTCGGCTCGGCCACGCCGCCCAGGGTGTAGTCGGTCGTCCCGTTGATGTCGGGGGCCTGCGTGTCGAACTCGACCAGGCCGTGGAAGAACGACACCTGGAAGTAGAGAAAGCGCTCGCCGGGAGCGACGGCCATCGGCCGCACGGCGCTGCTCATCCGCGGGTAGCCCGCCTCCTTCAGCTCGTGGCCGATGCCCCACCGGCTGGCGACGGAGAAGTCGGGCTCGTTGACGACCTGGAACCACCGGTCGCCCTTGAGCGGGTCGAGCAGCGGGTGGTCGCCCGGGGTGTACACCAACCCGATCGAGGCGTGGTAGACCCGGTCGCCGCGCTTGGAGTAGTTCGACTCGTGCGGCGTCTCGCCCGAGGTGAAGGTGCGCAGCCGGTCGCCCATCCTCACCACCCGGCCGTCCGGCAGGGTCTCGTCGACCATGGAGAACTCGATGACCTGGCGCTCGGTGGAGTCCGACACCAGCAGCCGGCGGCCGTCGGGGGAGAGGGCCATGTGGTCGCTGCGGTGGCCGTCCATCGGCTGCTCGCGGACGATCGAGTCGGTGCGCCCCGCGGTCGCCTTCGCGATGTCGATCCAGACCACGTCGGCGAAGCTGGGTCGCGACACGGCGAGGTAGCGGCCGTCCGCGGTGGTGAACATGTCGTCGACGTACTGGTCGTGGCCCTCGCCCGGTCCCTGCTGGATCGCGAGGTAGAACGCCAGCCGCACCGGGTTGGTGAGGATGGCGGAGAGCTCCTGGGACTTGTCCGGGATCAGGTTGACGCCGCGCTTGAGCACCTCGAACGTCCTGGTGTCCACGATGCTGGCGGTGCCGGCCCAGTTGTTGCCCACCCACATCACGTCGCGCAGGCCGGGGGCCGGCGCCTGCCGGGCGGTTGCGGCGGCCGGGGCCGCGGCGGACGCGTCGGACGCGGCGGCCGGCGCGGAGGGAGCGGGCGGCGCCGTCGTGGCGGTCACCGCGAGCGCGAGGGCGGCGGCCGCGGTGCCGACCGCGGCGAGCCGGGGCAGGGGGAGGGAGGGACGCATGACCGGCACAACGACCCGGAACTGGAACGGGTTACAGGCCGGTCGACCGGCACGGCCGCGCCCGCAGCGCCGCGACGTAGTCGACCGGGGCGTCGGCCGCCTCGGCGGCATCGGCCAGCACGCCGAGGTACGACGCCGAGGGCAGCCCGCCCTCGTAGGCGTCCAGCACGTAGGTCCAGGCGACGACCTCGCCGGCCATCGTCGACACCCGCACCTTCGTCTTGCGGTAGAGCCCGCTGTCGGCCGCCTCCCACCCGTCGAGGTGCGGCTCGTCGAGCGGGCTCACGTCGTACACGGCGACGAAGACCTGCTCGAAGGGGTCCTGGACGATCGTCGCCAGGGCGCCGTCCCAGCCGTGCTCCTCGCCGCCGAACGTCAGCCGCCAGCCGGGGAGCCATCCGGTGGCACGGAGCGGGGAGTGCGGGCACCGCTCGCTCATCCGGACGGGATCGAGGTTGGTCCCGTAGGCGGCGTACGACGTCACGGCGACAGGCTAGTGGTAGCCGGCGCCGGGACGTCGCACGCCGCCGCCGGTCAGCGCCCGGTGTAGAGCAGGTCGTTGTTGGGGGTCGCCGGCTGGCACAGCACGAGCAGCAGGCAGGTGCGGGCGGTGTTGGTGACCTTGTCCTTGGTCGTCGCGGCGAGGATCGCCGAGCTCACCTCGGCCGGCGACGCGCCGGGGTCGCCGGACAGGTGCAGCGCGGCCGCCGCCGCGACGTGCGGGGAGGCCATCGAGGTGCCGCTGATCGTGTCGCTGCGGTCGGCCAGCCAGGCCGAGGTGATCTGCACCCCCGGAGCGAACAGGTCGACGCAGGTGCCGCGGTTGGAGAAGCTCGCCCGCGCGTCGCTGCGGTCGCTGGCCCCGACGGTCAGCGCCTCGCCGACGCGGGCGGGAGAGCGGGTGCAGGCGTCGGCGTTCTCGTTGCCCGCGGCCACGGCCATGCTCACCCCGTCGTCGATCACTCGACGCACGGCCGCGTCGAGCGCCGTGGAGGCGCCGCCTCCGAGGCTCATGTTGGCCACGGCGGGGGAGCCCGCGCGGTGGTGGGCGGCCACCCAGTCCAGGCCCGCGATCACGCCCGACGTGGCGCCCGAGCCTCCGCAGTCGAGGACGCGCACGCCGATCAGCCGCGCCTGCTTCGCCATGCCGTACGACGCGCCGCCGACGGTCCCCGCGACGTGGGTGCCGTGGCCGTTGCAGTCGGTGGCGTCGCCGTCGCCGTCGACGGTGTCGGTGCCGTGCACGGCGCGCCCGCCGAAGTCGGGATGGGTGGTGAGGATCCCGGTGTCGACGACGTAGACGTCGACGCCCGCGCCGGTCCGCTCGTAGCCGTACGAGCCGTCGAGGGGCAGGTCGCGCTGGTCGACCCGGTCCAGGCCCCAGCTCGGGGTGGGGGTCTGCGTGTCGCTCGCCCGCATCGTGCGGTCGAGCTCGACGGCGGCGACGCGCGCGTCGCTGCGCAGCAGGCCCAGCAGCGCGTCGGTCAGGGTCGCGGCGAACCCGTTGAGCGCGTGCTCGTAGACGTGGGTGACCAGCCCGCCCCGGCGGCTGACCAGGGCGTCGGCGACCCGCGCCGGGTCGGCGGACGGCTCGAGGGTGACGATCACGTCGACCAGCGAGGCGGAGCCGTGCGCGTCCGGCTGGGTCTGCGCCGCCGACGGCGGGACGTGGACCAGTGCTGCCACCGCGAGGGCGCAGGCGAGTGCGTATCCGGGGATCCGAGACATCGGGAGCATCTCCTTGGTCGCCGGGCCGGCCGTGCCCCATGCGCGACCGCACCCGAGGGTGAGCAGAACTCTGCCTCGTCGTGACCTGGGCCACAAGGACCCCGCGCTCCCTCGGGTTCGCGCGCGAGAACTAGGCTGGCTCCGTGACCCACTTCGATGTCCTCGTCCTCGGTGCCGGCCCCGGTGGGTACGTCGCCGCCATCCGTGCCGCGCAGCTCGGCAAGTCCGTTGCCGTGATCGAGAAGAAGTACTGGGGAGGCGTCTGCCTCAACGTCGGGTGCATCCCGTCCAAGGCGCTCCTGCGCAACGCGGAGATCGCCCACATCATCACGCACGAGAAGAGCACCTTCGGGATCTCCGGCGACGCCACGATGGACTTCGCCGCCACCCACAAGCGCAGCCGCGGGGTGGCCGAGGCCAGTGCCAAGGGCGTGCACTACCTGATGAAGAAGAACAAGATCACCGAGATCAACGGGTGGGGCACGCTGACCGGTCCGAAGGCGGTCGACGTCCAGGACGACAACGGCGACGTCACGGCGCACACCTGCGACGACCTGATCATCGCGACCGGCGCGACGGTGCGCACCGTGCCGGGCGTGGAGCTCAACGGCCGCAACATCGTCTCCTACGAGGAGCAGATCCTCGACGAGAAGCTGCCCGGGTCGGTGGTCATCGGCGGGTCGGGCGCGATCGGCGTCGAGTTCGCCTACGTGATGAAGAACTTCGGGGTCGACGTCACCATCGTCGAGTTCCTGGACCGGATGGTCCCCACCGAGGACGCCGACGTGTCCAAGGAGCTCGCCCGCCAGTACAAGAAGCTGGGCGTCAAGGTGCTCACCTCCACCGCGGTGAAGGGCGTCGAGGACACCGGGTCGGGCGTCAAGGTGACGGTCGCCCCCGCCGACGGCGGTGAGGAGCAGGTGCTCGAGGCGGACAAGTTCCTCGCGGCGTTCGGCTTCGCGCCCCGGGTGGAGGGCTACGGCCTGGAGAACACCGGCGTCGAGCTCACCGAGCGCGGCGCGATCGCGGTCGACGCCCGTGGCCGCACCAGCGTCGACGGCGTCTGGGCCATCGGCGACTGCACCGGCAAGCTGATGCTCGCGCACACCGCGGAGGCGATGGGCGTGGTCGCCGCCGAGACCATCGGCGGCGCGGAGACCATGGAGATCGACTTCGACATGATCCCGCGGGCGACCTTCTGTCAGCCGCAGATCGCTTCCTTCGGCTACAGCGAGCAGCAGGCCAAGGAGAAGGGCTTCGACGTGAAGACGGCCTCGTTCCCGTTCTCGGCCAACGGCAAGGCGCGCGGCATGGCCGAGGGCGTGGGCTTCGTCAAGATCGTCGCCGACGCCGAGCACAACGAGCTCCTCGGCGCCCACATGATCGGTCCGGAGGTGACCGAGCTGCTGCCCGCGCTGACGCTGGCCCAGCAGTGGGACCTCACCGCCGACGAGGTCGCGCGCAACATCTTCGCCCACCCGACGCTGTCGGAGGCGATGAAGGAAGCCGTGCACGGCATCGCCGGCCACATGATCAACCTCTGAGGCCGGCCGCGACCGCGCGAGCGAAGGAGTGACCGTGACCCGAGTCGTGATCGTGGGCGGCGGCCCGGGCGGCTACGAGTCCGCCCTGGTGGCGGCGCAGCTGGGCGCGGAGGTCGTCGTGGTCGACTCCGACGGGGTCGGGGGGTCGGCGGTGCTCACCGACTGCGTGCCGAGCAAGACGCTGATCGCGACGGCCGAGGTGATGACCGACCTCAGCGAGGCCGGCGAGCTCGGCATCCTCGTCGACCGCCCCGGCGTCGACCTCCACCGGATCAACCAGCGGGTCAAGAGCCTGGCGCTCGCCCAGTCCGCCGACATCGAGGGGCGGCTCGCGCGGGAGGGCGTCACGGTCGTCCGCGGCCGCGGTCGCCTCGACGGTCCCTCCCGGGTGGCCGTCGCGTGCGCCGACGGCTCCGAGGCGTCGTACGACGCCGACGCGGTGCTCGTGGCGACGGGAGCCGCGCCGCGGACCCTGCCGACCGCGCAGCCGGACGGCGAGCGGATCCTGACCTGGGAGCAGGTCTACGACCTCGACCGGACGCCCGAGCACATGATCGTCGTGGGGTCCGGCGTCACCGGGGCGGAGTTCGCCAGCGCCTACCAGTCGCTCGGCATCCCGGTCACCCTCGTCTCCTCGCGCGACCGGGTGCTGCCCGGCGAGGACGCCGACGCCGCCCAGGTGCTCGAGGACGTCCTCAAGCGGCGCGGCATGACCGTGCTCTCGCGGTCCCGGATGCAGTCGGTGACCCGCAACGGCGACGCGGTGACCGTCGCCCTCGTCGACGGCCGCCAGGTCGAGGGGTCGCACTGCATCCTCGCGCTCGGGTCGGTGCCCAACACGACCGGGATCGGGCTCGAGGAGGCCGGCGTCGCGCTGACCGACGGCGGCTTCGTCGAGGTCGACCGGGTCTCCCGCACCACCGCCCGCGGTGTCTACGCCGCCGGCGACTGCACCGGCGTCCTGATGCTCGCCTCCGTCGCCGCGATGCAGGGACGGATCGCGATGTGGCACTTCCTCGGCGACGCGGTGCAGCCGCTGGACCTCAGCGAGGTGTCCTCCAACGTGTTCACCTCCCCGGAGATCGCGACCGTCGGCGTCACCCAGCAGCAGGTCGACGCCGGCCGGCTCGCCGCCGACGTCGTCGTGCAGCCGCTGGCGACCAACGCCCGGGCGAAGATGCAGGGCATCCACGACGGCTTCGTGAAGCTCTTCGTCAACCCGGCCTCGCGCAGCGTGCTGGGCGGCGTCGTGGTGGGACCCCGCGCCTCGGAGCTGATCCATCCGCTCGCGATCGCGGTCACCGAGCGGATGACCGCCGACCAGCTCGCCGGCACCTTCACGGTGTATCCGTCGATCAGCGGCTCGATCGCCGAGGCGGCCCGCCGCCTGCACCAGGCCTGAGCCGACACCGCTCACTCGCACCACCATCCACTCGAAAGGCACCACCCCGCCCATGCGCGTCCACCTCGGCTGCGACCACGCCGGCCTCGAGCTCAAGTCCCACCTCATCGACTGGCTGACCGAGCACGGCTACGAGCCGGTCGACCACGGTCCCTTCGTCTACGACGCCCTCGACGACTACCCCGTCTTCTGCCTGCGCGCGGCGGAGGGGGTCGTGACCGACCGCGACGCCGGTCTCGACAGCCTCGGCGTGGTCATCGGCGGCTCGGGCAACGGCGAGCAGATCGCCGCCAACAAGGTCAAGGGCGTCCGGGCGGCGCTGGCCTGGTCGGAGGAGACGGCCCGGCTCGCCCGCGAGCACAACGACGCCTGGGTGGTCGCGGTCGGTGGCCGGATGCACAGCCTGGAGGAGATGACCCGGCTGGTCGAGGTCTTCCTCGCCACGCCGTTCCCCGGCGACGAGCGCCACGTCCGGCGGATCGGCCAGCTGGCGTCGTACGAGGCGAGCGGCGAGCTGCCGCCCCTGCCGGAGTCCGCGCTACGGCGGGGCGATGCCTGAGGGGCACACCCTCCACCGCCTGGCGGACTCCCTCACCGAGGTCTTCGGCGGCGAGCACGTGCGGGTGGGGAGCCCGCAGGGACGGTTCGCCGAGTCGGCCGCACGCCTCGACGGCGCCCGGCTGCTCGACGCCGACGCCTGGGGCAAGCAGCTCTTCCTCCGGTTCGACGAGGACCGCTTCGTCCACGTCCATCTCGGTCTCTACGGCACCTTCGACGTGTACGACGCCGTGCCGGCCGTCCCCGACCCCGTGGGCCAGGTGCGGCTGCGCCTGGTGCGCCCGGCCCGGGCCGACCGGCCGGCCGGCTACGCGGACCTGCGCGGGGCGACGACGTGCGCGCTGGTCACCGCGGCCGAGCGGGCCGCCGTCGTGGCCAGGACCGGCCCGGACCCGCTGCGGTCCGACGCCGACCCGGCACGGGCCTGGGAGCGGGTCCGGCGCAGCGCGTCACCGATCGGGACGCTGCTGATGGACCAGTCGGTGCTCGCCGGCGTCGGCAACGTCTACCGGGCCGAGGTGCTCTTCCGGCACCGGATCCATCCGTTGCGCCCGGGCCGTACGCTTCGGGCCGCACAGTGGCGCGCGATCTGGGACGATCTCGTCGTGCTGATGGCTGAGGGTGTGCGCACCGGGCGGATCGACACGGTGCGTCCCGAGCACACGCCGGAGGCGATGGGCCGGCCGCCGCGGGTCGACGACCACGGGGGAGAGGTCTACGTCTACCGCCGGACCGGCCAGCCCTGCCATGTCTGCGGGCGGCCCGTGCGCACCCAGGTGCTGGCAGGTCGCAACCTGTTCTGGTGCAGCCGGTGCCAGCCGGTCTTCCGGTCGCGCGCCGGCCGGGCCGGGGCCGCGCGATGACCCAGCTCCGGCGCCTGGGCCACCAGGGGGTCGAGAACCTCATCCTCCTGGTCCTGTCCGGGCTGGTGGTCGCCGCGATCGTCGGCATCGTCCTGGCCCCCGGCACGTTCCCGTTCACGAGCCTCAACGTGCCGCTGCTGCTGGGCGCGATCACCCTCGGCCCGCGGCGGCTCACGCTGCTGGCCCTGCTGGTGGCGGTGGCGACGGTCGTCGCCGCGGTCAGCGAGCCCGCCTTCACGACGCGGACCCTGACGGCGATCGCGCTGCTGTCGCTGCTGTGCCTGGCGGTGCTGGCCATCAGCCTGACGCGCAGCCCGATCGGCATCGGCTCCCGCGCGCGGGAGTCGATGCTCGTCGACCTCCGCGACCGGATCCTCGCCCAGGGCCAGATCCCGGAGCTGCCGAAGGGCTGGCTGGTGGAGTCGGCGCTGTCGTCGGCCGGGGGGTCGCCCTTCGCCGGCGACTTCCTGGTGGCGACCACCCGCGAGCGCGGCCGCCGGCTCGAGCTGGCGGTCGTCGACGTCTCCGGCAAGGGCGAGGCGGCCGGCACCCGGGCGCTGCAGCTCTCCGGCGCGATGGGTGGTCTGCTGGGGGCGCTGCCGCCCGGGCAGTTCCTGCCTGCCGCCAACGACTACCTGCTCCAGCGCGCCTGGGAGGAGGGCTTCGCCACCGCCGTCCACCTCTCGGTGGACCTGGCGACCGGGGCCTTCGAGCTGCGCGGCGCGGGGCACCCGCCGCCGGTGCAGCGGCACGCCGGCTCGGGCCGCTGGGAGCTGCTGCGCACCTCCGGCCCGGTGCTGGGCATCGTCGACGACGTCGAGTTCGACTGCGTGCGCGGCCGGCTCGGACCCGGCGACAGCCTGCTGCTCTACACCGACGGGATGGTCGAGGAGCCGCGGCGCGACATCGACCTGGGCGTCGACCACATGCTGGGCGCGGCCGAGTCGCTGCTGCGCCACTCGTGGGACGGCCTCGCCGACCGGCTGGTCGCCGCGGTCGGGTCGCCCGACGACGACCGGGCCCTCCTGGTCGTGCACCGCCGCCCGTAGCGCCGTCTGGTCGCGGCGCCGGTTACGAGGAGCCGCGGGCCATGTGGCACGATGACACGTGCGAATCGGCGTGCCCGCGGGCGCGCCGAGGGGCGCGGGGATGTAGCTCAATGGTAGAGCCCCAGTCTTCCAAACTGGCTACGCGGGTTCGATTCCCGTCATCCCCTCGGAGCGCGGCCTGTGGCCAGTGGCAGGCCGCTCGACGGGGCGTAGCGTAGTGGCTAGCGCGCCTGCTTTGGGAGCAGGAGACCGCAGGTTCGAGTCCTGTCGCCCCGACGCATCACCATCACCGACAAGTAGGAGAACACCTGTGAAGAGCGCCGTCGAGACCTTGAGCCCGACCCGGGCCAAGCTGACCGTCGAGGTGCCCTTCGAGGAGCTCAAGCCGAGCCTCGACGCGGCGTACCAGAAGATCGCCAAGCAGATCAACGTCCCCGGCTTCCGCCGCGGGAAGGTGCCGCCGCAGGTCATCGACCGCCAGGTCGGTCGCGGCGTGGTGCTCGACGAGGCCGTCAACGAGGTGCTCCCCAAGGCCTACGTCGAGGCGCTGACCGAGAACTCCCTGACCCCCCTGGCGCAGCCGGAGATCGAGGTCACCAAGTTCGAGGACAACGACGGCCTCGAGTTCACCGCCGAGGTGGACGTCAAGCCGGAGATCGAGCTGCCGTCGTACGACGGGCTCGAGGCGACCGTCGACGACCTGGAGGTCTCCGACGCCGACGTCGACGAGCAGCTCGAGGCCATGCGCGAGCGGTTCGGCACCCTCATCGACGTCGAGCGCCCCGCCCAGGACGGCGACTTCGTCGTGATCGACCTCGTCGCCACCAAGGACGGCGAGGTCGTCAACGGCGCCGAGATCTCCGACTTCTCCTACAAGGTCGGCAGCGGCGGCATGATCGACGGCCTCGACGAGGCGCTGACCGGCACCGCCGCCGGCGAGGACAAGACCTTCACCACCCAGCTCGTCAGCGGCGACCTGGTCGGCCAGGACGTCGACGTCAAGGTCACCGTCAAGCAGGTGCAGGAGCAGGAGCTGCCGGAGCTCGACGACGACTTCGCCCAGGAGGCCTCCGAGTTCGACACCCTGGAGGAGCTGCGCGCCGACGTCCGCGAGCGGCTGACCCGCGGCAAGCGCCTCGAACAGGCCTCCGCGGCCCGCGACGCGGTGCTCGAGTCGCTGCTGGAGAAGGTCGAGATCCCCCTCCCGGAGACCATGGTCACCGAGGAGCTCAACGCCCGCCGACAGAACGTCGAGCAGCAGCTGATGATGGCCGGGATGACCCTGGAGAAGTACCTCGAGGACGAGGGGCAGACCCAGGAGGAGTTCGAGGCCGACCTCGAGCGTCGGGTCCGCGACGCCATCGCCGCGCAGTTCCTGCTCGACGAGATCGCGGACAAGGAGGAGATGGGCGTCGACCAGTCCGAGCTGACGCAGCACATGATCCGCCGCGCGCAGCAGTCCGGTCAGGACCCGCAGGAGTTCGTCAACCACATGTTCGAGCACAACCACGTGCCGGACCTGGTGCAGGAGATCCGCCGCGGCAAGGCGCTGCAGCAGCTGGTCGAGGGTGCGACCGTCACCGACGCCTCCGGCAACGCCGTGGAGCTGAAGAACCTGCGCGGCGACGGCTCGATCGGCGAGGACGCGCCGGACGAGGCCGACTCCGACGAGGAGGCGCCGGTCAACGCGCCCGCCGAGCTCGTCGCCGACGAGGACTGAGCCCCGCACGGACACCTCAGTGCACGAGTGTGCACTGAATGGCTAGGATCGGCTCCATGAAGCAGGAGCCGACCCTGGTCGACGCGCTCGCCCTCCTCGCCGGCGTGGCCGACGACCTGGTCGTCGCCACCGCACGCGACACCCACACCGCCATCGGCGACCGGCTCCACACCGTCGCGCGCCGCGGCGTCGGGGCCGGCGGGCTGCCCGCGGAGACGCTGCACAAGGGCATCGCGGCGACCGTCTACGGCGCCCTGGGCCTGTCGTTCCGCGGCGCGAGCAAGGGGCTCTCCCGGCTCGCCGAGACCGGCGTCGGGCCCCGGCTGGAGGACAGCCCCCGCGGGCGGTTCGTGAACGCCGCCGTGAACGGGCTGATCGGTGACGAGCTGCGCCGCGACCGGCCCCGGCTGGCGATCGAGATGGGCGTGCGGCGCGACGGGCGCGACGTCGCGCTGACCAGGGGCGAGGTCGCCGAGGCGTTCCCCGGCGCCACCGGGCAGGTGGTCGTCTTCCTCCACGGCCTGTGCGAGAACGAGGACTACTGGCGCCTGCACCGCGACCGGACCGGCTCGACGTACGGCGAGATGCTGTCGCGACGCGGCTGGACACCGGTCTACCTGCGGGCCAACACCGGGCTGCCGCTGCGCGAGAACGGCGTCATCCTCGCGTCGCTGCTGCAGCGGCTGACCGACGTGTGGCCGACCGAGGTCAGCCGGATCGCGCTCGTGGGCCACTCGCTCGGTGGCCTGGTGATGCGCGCGTCCTCGGCCGTGATGGCCGACGGCGACGCGCCGGCCGCGTGGACCGGGAAGGTCACCGACGTGGTCACCCTGGGCACGCCGCACCTCGGCTCCTGGTTCGCGGTCGGCGCGGACCACACGAGCCGCACCTTCGCCCGGCTGCCGGAGGTGGCCGCGTTCGGCCGGATCATCGACCGGCAGGCGCCCGGCATCCACGACCTCATCGAGGGCCTCGCTGAGGACGTCGCGCCGCTGGCCCACGCCCGCTACCGGCTGGTGTCCGCCACCCTGACCCGGTCACCGCGCCACCCGCTGGCGCGCGCGGTCGGCGACCTGCTCGTCACTCCCCGCTCCGCGGTCGGCCGCGACCGCCGGGGCAGGGAGCTGTTCCCGGGTGCCGAGGTGCTCCACGTCGGCCGCACCGACCACTTCGGCCTCCTCAACCACCCCGAGGTGCACGCGGCCCTGGCGCGCTGGCTGGCCTGAGGGCCCGGCTCCGCCGAGCAGGATCCGACGGTCGGAGGGGACAAATCTGCTGTCGGCGAACAGCGGCGGTTATCGCGTGGATCTGTCCCCCGGGACGGCTACTGTCACCCGCGTGACTCAGTTTCCCGGTGGCCCCCAGCTCACTGCCTCGAGCGGCCCTCAGATGAACGGAGCCGGGGGGATCAACTTCCTCGACGACAACATCTACAGCCGGCTGCTCCGCGAGCGGATCGTCTTCCTCGGCTCCGAGGTGCGCGACCAGAACGCGAACGCGATCTGCGCGCAGCTCCTCCTGCTCTCGGCGGAGGACCCCGAGGCCGACATCTTCCTCCACATCAACAGCCCGGGCGGCTCGGTGGACGCCGGCATGGCGATCTACGACACGATGAACTACATCCCCAACGACGTGGCGACGGTCGGCATGGGCCTCGCCGCCTCGATGGGCCAGTTCCTGCTCTGCGCCGGCGCCAAGGGCAAGCGCTACGCCCTGCCGCACGCGCGGATCATGATGCACCAGCCCTCCTCCGGGATGGGCGGCTCGGCCTCCGACATCAAGATCCAGGCGCAGCAGTCGCTGCACATCAAGCAGGTGCTCCTCGACCTGATCGCCCAGCACACCGGCCAGAGCGTCGAGCAGGTCACCGCCGACGCCGACCGCGACCGCTGGTTCACCGCCGACGAGGCCCGCGAGTACGGCCTGGTCGACAAGGTGATCGCGAGCGCGAAGGAAGCCTCCGACGAGGGTCGTCCGGCCCACAAGAAGGACTGACGGGAAGGACTGGGCATGAACTACTACATCCCGCAGTGGGAAGAGCGGACCTCCTACGGCTTCCGCCGGATCGACCCCTACGCCAAGCTCTTCGAGGACCGCATCATCTACCTCGGCACGCCGATCTCCGACGACGTCGCCAACGCGGTCATCGCGCAGCTGCTGTGCCTGCAGTCGATGAACCCCGACCAGGACATCAGCATCTACATCAACAGTCCCGGTGGCTCGTTCACCGCGCTGACCGCGATCTACGACACGATCCAGTTCATCAAGCCCGACGTGCAGACGGTCTGCATCGGCCAGGCCGCGTCGGCGGCCGCCGTCCTGCTCGCCGCGGGCGCGAAGGGCAAGCGGCTGGCGCTGCCCAACAGCCGGATCCTGATCCACCAGCCCTACACCGAGGGCACCTTCGGCCAGACCTCGGACATCGAGATCCAGGCCAACGAGATCCTCCGGATGCGCGAGATGCTCGAGAAGATGATCAGCGACCACTCCGGCAAGCCGATCGAGGAGGTCAGCCGCGACATCGAGCGCGACAAGATCCTGACCGCGCAGGGCGCCATCGAGTACGGCCTGATCGACTCCGTGCTGGAGTCGCTGAAGACCCCGGCGCTCGCCTGACCAGCAACACCCGATGAGCCGCCCGACGTACTCCTCGTGTCACGCCCCGTCGTGGGCGTGGCAGGGGGTACCGTCGGGGAGTTCACACGTGAGGAGGATCCGTGGCACGCATCGGTGACGGTGGCGACCTGTTGAAGTGCTCGTTCTGCGGCAAGAGCCAGAAGCAGGTCAAGAAGCTCATCGCTGGTCCGGGTGTCTACATCTGCGACGAGTGCATCGACCTCTGCAACGAGATCATCGAGGAGGAGCTGGCCGAGGGCTCGGACGTCGAGCTGGCCGACCTCCCGAAGCCGAAGGAGATCTTCGAGTTCCTGAACTCCTACGTCATCGGTCAGGAGCAGGCGAAGAAGTCCCTCGCGGTCGCGGTCTACAACCACTACAAGCGCGTCCAGGCCGGCGTGCAGGCGGTCGGCGGCGCGTCGGGCAAGCACAGCAAGGACGAGGTGGTCGAGGTCGCCAAGTCCAACATCCTGGTGATCGGCCCGACCGGCTGCGGCAAGACCTACCTGGCCCAGACGCTCGCGCGGATGCTGAACGTCCCGTTCGCCATCGCCGACGCGACGGCGCTGACCGAGGCCGGCTACGTCGGCGAGGACGTCGAGAACATCCTCCTCAAGCTGATCCAGGCCGCCGACTACGACGTCAAGAAGGCCGAGACCGGGATCATCTACATCGACGAGATCGACAAGGTCGCCCGCAAGGCGGAGAACCCGTCGATCACCCGCGACGTCTCCGGCGAGGGCGTGCAGCAGGCCCTGCTGAAGATCATCGAGGGCACCACCGCCTCCGTCCCGCCCCAGGGCGGCCGCAAGCACCCGCACCAGGAGTTCATCCAGATCGACACCACGAACATCCTGTTCGTGGTGGGCGGCGCGTTCGCCGGGCTGGAGCACATCATCGAGCAGCGGGTCGGCAAGAAGTCCCTCGGCTTCACCGCCGAGCCCCGCGGCGAGGCCGAGCGCAAGGCCGAGGACCTGCTCGCCCAGGTGCGTCCGGAGGACCTCACCAAGTTCGGCCTGATCCCGGAGTTCATCGGCCGGCTGCCGCTGATCGCGAGCGTCAGCCCGCTCGACCAGGACGCCCTCGTGCAGATCCTGACCGAGCCGCGCAACGCCCTGGTCAAGCAGTACAAGAAGCTCTTCGAGCTCGACGGCGTCGAGCTGGAGTTCACCGACGACGCCGTGCAGGGGATCGCCGACAAGGCGCTCGAGCGCGGCACCGGCGCCCGCGGCCTGCGGGCCATCATCGAGGAGGTCCTCCTCCACGTGATGTACGACGTCCCGAGCCGGGGCGACGTGGAGAAGGTCGTCGTCACGCGGGAGACCGTCGACGAGGAGGTCCCGCCGACCCTGGTGCTGCGCGAGACGAAGAAGAAGAAGTCCGCCTAGTCGCCGTGGTTCCCTAGGCGGCCGGACGCGCCACCCCGGGGGCCAGCAGCGGCGCTGCCTTGGCCCAGATCTCGGCCGGGATCGGCGTCGGCCGCAGCGTCTGCCCGTCGAGGAAGACGACCACGCGGTGGCCCTCTGCGTGCACCGTCGCGTGGTCGGGGGAGAGCACCCGGAACCGATAGGTCACGCTGGTCGTCCCTGCGCGGTCGACCCAGAAGTGCACGTCGATGTCGCCGACGCCCAGCACCGGCCGGTGGTAGGTGAGCTGGAGGTCGCGGATCACGAGCACCGTCTCCTCGGGCCGCAGCCGCCACCCGGCGTCGTACCAGAAGTCCTGGACGGCGTTGTCGAAGAACGTGGCGAACCGGGCGTGGTAGAGCATCCCGTAGCCGTCGAGGTCGTCGAGGTGGACGCGCTGGCGCACCACGACCCCTGGGCCGGCATCGGCGGGCGTGCTGCTGGTCGCGGTCTCGGGTGAGACGGTCGCGGTCATCGGGGCTCCTCAGCAAGTGTGCGTGCGATCGGTCGTATAGTTCGCCAGCGTAGGCCTCCTCCCGCTTTGCGTCCAGTCGGTCGTATAGTGATCTGCATGACCACCGCGACCGGCACGACCGACGGCCGCCGCCTCCGCGGCGACGCCACCCGCCGCAAGGTGGCGCGGGAGGCGGCGATGGTGGCCACGGTCCGCGGGCTCGACTCGATCAGCGTCGGCGGCCTCGCCGAGGCCACCGGCATCAGCAAGAGCGGCATCCTCACCGTCTTCGGCAACCGAGAGGCGATCCAGGTGGCCGCCGTCGCGGAGGCGCGCCGGATCTACCAGGAGCACGTCATCGGCCCCGCCTGGGACGTCACGCCCGGCCGCGAGCGGCTGACGGCGATCCTCCAGGCCTGGCGCGGCTACCTGCACTCGGCCGTCTTTCCGGGCGGGTGCTTCCTGGCCAGCACGTCGGTCGAGTACGGCCACCGCGAGGGCCCCGTGGCCGACGCCGTACGCCGGCTCAAGCGCGAGTGGCTCGACCTGCTCGAGGCGGACCTCCGCGCCGCCGGCGCGCCGGACCCGGTGGACGACGCCTTCCGGATCGACGCCTACCTCGACGCCGGCAACGCCCGCTTCCAGCTGTACGGCGACCGCGCCGACCTCGAGCGCGGTTGCCGGCTCGCGCTGGCGGTGGTCGGAGGTCGCTGAGGACGTTACTGTCCCGGCAGCCGCGCGCCGGACAGGAACGACTCGTACTCCGCCCTGACGTCAGGATCCACCTGGGGCTGTGCGCTCGAGTAACGCGCATCCGTCCGGTCCCGCTTGGGACCGGAGATCCAGAACCCCTCGCCCGTCTCGACGTCGACGAAGTTGCCGTCGTGATTGGCCCGCGCAGTGCCGGTCACCCGCCGCAGGGTGCGGCCCCGGAAGTACGCCGTTCGCCAGCTCCTCGTGAACGTGACGCGCGCGATCCACGCCGGGCCGCGGTCGGCGTCGTACCCGGTCTTCAGCTGGACGAACATGATGCGGTCGGGCACGGGCCGATCCTAGAACGGCGGACTAGCGTGGGCGCGTGGCCGTGCGACCGAAGACGGGCTTGGCAATGGGCCCGAAGGCAGGGTTGACGACAGCCGGCGGCGCGGTGGCTGGATCGATCGCTGCACTCACCACGGCGATGTGTGTCTGGTGCATCGCGCTGTACGCGCTGGAGCGCGATCCCTACCTCGGCTACACTAGCGATCCCGAGGTCACGCGAGCGATCGCCTTCGTCGTGCTTCCGCTCGGCGCGGCGTGTGCCGCGGGCGTCGTCGCCATGGTCGTCTTCTTGTGTCGCACCGCCACGGTGCGCTGGCTGGCCGTCGCCCTCGGGCTACCGGTCATCGTCGCGGTGGCATGGCTTCCGGCATCTGCCCTGACGACATCCGCGCCCTGACTCTCCGCCGGCGCAACGGTTCCCGAGGCGCCTCGTCGGTACTCGTTCGACCGACTGTCATCGGTCCGACCGCGCGGATCGCGGGATGAGCGGGCGGGTCGCCTGCATACTGACGGCCATGTTGGATTGTCCGGTGTGCGGCTCCACCGAGCTGACCGCAAAGCCGTATGCGACTTGGCCGCCACCTGAAGGCTCGCGCCTCACCCCACCGTATGAGGACTCCCTCGGATCGCCGTCCTACGAGGTGTGTCCGAACTGCGGTTTCGAGTTCGGCAATGACGACAACCCCGGCACGGCGTCGCCCGTCTCGTTCGAGGACTACCGCGCCGAATGGGAGGCCGACGGCTCCTCGCGCTTCGGGTCTTCCTGACCGGACACCCATCGGAACGACCGCGCGCGGATCGCGGCAGATCCGGGCGCTCTCAGCGATCGTCGTGTCCGCCGTAGATGTCCAAGCCCAGCGCAATCCCTCGCTGGCCCAAGGCGAGCAGGGTCTCGGCCGACACTTCTAGTCCTTCGTTGAGGTGTCGCAGGAACCAGCCGCAGAAGAGGTCGATCTTGAATGCTTCGGCCAGACCTGTCCAGACCTGGCGGTCGGACGTGAGCCCAAGGAGCAGCTCGCGAACCTGGGCGTCGATGTCGGCCAGAACAGATTCAGGACCTTGATAGCTCCAGAGCCCGGACCTCGCGATCCGACTCACACCTTGCTTGCTGGTCACCATGTCGCCGCGCGCGTAGGCCAGCGATGCAGCCGCCCCCAGGAGGGAGCTCACCTCGTCCGGGACCAGGTCATCTCCCATGATCCGCAAGGACGCGACTGCTCGGCTCAGGATTGCCATCAGCGGGAGACTACGACTCGACGGCATGCGGCTGCGACACGTTTGTGCGAGCGTGCCCCGTCAGCGGCATGAGCGGGCGAGCGATCGGCGCCATAGCTGGCGCGCGACACGCGTCAAGAACGCGTTCGTCCGTACAGGACGGCAGCCCATAACCCCGTTGTCAGCAGCCCAGCCAACCCCGCCAGCGCGGCCCAGAAACTCGCAACCATCGCGGCGTCTGTGGACGCCGTAGCCACCCCAAGTGCCTCCGCCTCATCGAAGCCGACACCCCACCACCACAACACGCCTGCAGCACCGCTGAGAGCCACAACTCCGAAGACGACGGCCAGTGACCAGAGCAGCGGTCGCGTATGCCGCCTGCTGGCCGAGGTCATGCGCCCAACTTACCTGCGAGAGCGCCGAACGCTCCGCCCGATGCGACCGCAAATCGGCACGAGCAAGCGGATCGCAGTCCCGACCGCAGCGACCACGTCGCCCTCGCCGAAGTGCCGTGCGCGGGGCTCGGTCAGGCGGCGGGGAAGTCGGTGGCGAGCTCGACGGCGGTCGTCGTCAGCAGCTGGTACTCGGCGGCGGTGATCCGGGTCGTCCCGCTGCCGGTGACGAGGCGGTAGAGGCCGTGGGGGGTGCCCCAGACCCATCGGTCCGGGGCGAGCTGGAAGACCGAGTAGCCGAGGTGGGTCTTCGCCCGGTGGGCCGTCCGGGTGAGGGGTGTGTCGTTGTGGTCGCCGGTCTGGCCCGGTGGTCCGTGGGGTCGGTACTCGTCGGTGTGGTCGTGGTCCGGCGGTCGGCCGCCGCGTCTCCACAGGGTCGGGGCGTGGGGGAAGCGGTCGCCGACGGTGCGCAGCTCGCTGCGCGCCTTCACGTCGGTGGGGTGCTCGTAGCCGTTGACGCTGCGGCCGGAGTTGAGATCGACGACCGGGGTGAGGACGACGTCGTCGCGCCGCAGCAGGTCGCCGACCTGGGAGAGCAACACCGGGCCCAGGCCCTCGACGCGGCCCACGGGGCCGAGCGCTGCGCTGACTGCGTCGAAGGAGAGGTGGACGTGGAGATGGGCGACTGAGCGCCTCTTCGCTGACCCGCTGGGCTCTTGGGGCTCGCTGGGCTCCTCCGGCGCGTCGATGGACCGCAGGAACCCGAGAACCGCCTCGGGGTCGGCGAGCATCGCGAACGCCTCGGCGCGCCAGTGGTCGGAGGACGGAGGCTCCTCGCCCTCCCCGGGCGGTGGTGCGTGGGTGGCGAGCGCATCAGCGAGGTCGTCGACCATGCGGGCGTAGGCGCGGGCGTCCGCCTCGTCGACCCGGGCGAAGACGGCGGCCACGCCGGCCGCCTCTCCCTCGACCTGCTCGCCCGGACGGGGCTTGGGGAACCAGACGCCCTTGCGCTCACGGTTGCGGCGGAGCCGCTCCTCGTGAGCCACGGGGTCCGCCTCGATGACCTTCGCCTCGGCGATCTCCAGGATCCGGCCCGGCGGCTCGTCGAGAGCGGCTGCGACCGCTTCGTCGACGAGGAGCGCCTGCTCCTGCGTCAGCCGGCGCGACATCACGGCCACCTTCTTGAGCACCCAGGGCTCACACCGCAGGGCCTTGCCTCCCGCGAAGCACTGCGGCAGCCGGTGGCGCAGGTCGAAGGCCGTGGCGAGCTCGCGGCGCAGGGTGAACACGCCCTCCTGGCGGGCCACGGCCATCTCGGCGAGGTGGAGGTCGGAGACCTGCGGGGTGCCCTCGCCGCCGAGCGAGATCAGGCGCGGTCCACCGAACCGGACCGGCACGGCGCCCGGCTCGTCCTGCGGGTCACCGGAGTTGGCGTCGGCCCAGGCGAGGAGGAGCTCGAGGGCCTCCATCTCGACCTCGCGCCGCTTGAGCACGACGCGCTCCGCCCGCTGCAGCAGGGCTGCGACGTCAGACGGGGGAGTGGAGACCATGTCTCATCCTACCGAACTGACGTTCGAATATCAAGCGTGAGTTCGGCGCTGCCCGACGAGCTCGACTCGCCCACCTACGCGCCGCAGTGCTCCTCGACGTACGACGCCAACGCCGCTCCACCCTCGCGGCCGGCGTCGGGGCCGGCCGCGGGGCCGGCGTCCGGTCCGACGTCCGCGTCACCCTCCGCGTCGGCCGGCTCGCCCGCCGCGAGGTCGATGAGGTGGCGACGCGCCTGCCACGGCAGGTCGGGCGGCGTGCCCACCCGCCTCACCTCGTCGAGACGGCCGTCCGCGAACGACGGCGAGGTCACCGCCTCGCAGAACTCCTGCGTCTCGGCGTCGGACGGCCAGACGGTCTCGCGACAGCCGGTGGCCGCGAGCACCACTGCCGCCAGGGCGCAGGCGCAGGCGACGCCCGCCGCCCGCATCACTCGGCGGGCGGCTGCTCGGCGATCTCGGCGATCTCGGCGGTCACCGTCAGCTCCGTCGCCGATTCGTCCACGGTGAAGACCAGGTCGCCGGTGATCTTGCCGGCGGCGACCAGGTCGTGCCGCGCGACCTCGGCGTCGCGCACCAGCTTCTCCGGGCCGCGCACCTCGACCCGCGCCAGCGGGGTCTTCATGTTGACCTTGGCCTGCGACTTGGCGCCGCGGACCCCGGCCAGCGCCGCGGCGACCGAGTCGATGATCGCCGCGTCCGAGGCGGCCGCGGAGCCCAATTCGGTCACGGTCGGCCAGGGCGCGCGGTGGATGGACCCGTCCTGCCACCACGACCAGACCTCCTCGGTCACGTAAGGCAGGAAGGGTGCGAGCAGCCGGAGCTGGACCTGGAGCGCCAGGGCCAGCGTCGCCTTCGCGGAGGTGATCGGCTGGTCGGCGATCGGGTCGCCGGTCTCCGCGGTGTAGGCGCGCTCCTTGACCAGCTCGAGGTAGTCGTCGCAGAACTCCCAGAAGAACTTCTCGGTGACCTCGAGCGCGGTGGTGTAGTCGTAGGCCTCGAACGCCTCGGTCGCGCGGCGCACGACGGCGGCGAGACGCCCCACCAGCGCAGTGTCGACCGGCTCTCCCACGCACGACGGGCTGAAGTCGGTGGCGCCCACGCTGCCGAGCACGAACTTGGAGGCGTTGAGCACCTTCATCGCCAGCCGGCGGCCGACCTTCATCTGGGTCTCGTCGAACGGCGAGTCGAGACCCGGCCGCGCGATCGCGGCGCGCCACCGGACGGCGTCGGCGCCGTACTTGTCGAGGATCTCGTTGGGGACGACCACGTTCCCCTTCGACTTCGACATCTTCTTGCGGTCGGGGTCGACGATGAAGCCGGAGATCATCGCGTGCCGCCACGGCGCCGCGCCGTTCTCGAAGTGCGCGCGGACGACGCGGCTGAACAGCCAGGTCCGGATGATGTCGTGGGCGTGGGTGCACAGGTCCATCGGGAAGACCCGCGACCACAGGTCCGGGTCGGACTCCCAGCCGCCCGCGATGTGGGGCGTCAGCGACGAGGTCGCCCAGGTGTCCATCACGTCGGGGTCGCCGACGAAGCCGCCCGGCTTGCCGCGCTGGTCCTCGGTGTAGCCGGCGGGTGCCTGCGTCGACGGGTCGACGGGCAGCTCGGCCTCGTCGGGCAGCAGCAGCCGGCCGTAGTCGGGCTCGCCCTCGTCGTCGAGCGGGTACCAGACCGGGAAGGGGATGCCGAAGAACCGCTGGCGCGAGATCAGCCAGTCGCCGTTGAGCCCGCCGACCCAGTTGTCGTAGCGGTGCTTCATGTGCGGCGGCAGCCACTCGATCTCCGCGCCGCGGGCCAGCAGCTGCTCGCGGACGGCGGCGTCCCGGCCGCCGTTGCGGACGTACCACTGGCGGGTGGAGACGATCTCGAGCGGCTTGTCGCCCTTCTCGTAGAAGTTCGCCATCCGCTGCGTGGGCTTGGGGTCGCCGTCGAGGTCGCCGGTCTCGCGCAGCTTGGCGACCATCGCCTCCCGGGCGGAGTGGACGGTCTTGCCCTTGAGGTCCTCGTACGCCGCCGCAGCCTGCTCGCCGCTGAGCCACTCGGGCGTCTCGCGGGTGAACCGCCCGTCGCGCCCGATCACCGTGCGGACCGGCAGCTGCAGCTCGCGCCACCACTGCACGTCGGTCAGGTCGCCGAAGGTGCAGCACATGGCGATGCCGGCGCCCTTGTCCATCTCGGCCGCGGGGTGGGGGAGCACCGGGATCGCCACCCCGAAGACGGGCGAGGTCACGGTGCTGCCGAACAGCGGCTGGTAGCGCTCGTCGTCGGGGTGGGCGATCAGCGCCACCACCGAGGCGATCAGCTCGGGCCGGGTGGTCTCGATGTGGACCGGGCTGCCGTCGGGGCGGTGGAAGGCGACCCGGTGGTAGGCGCCGGCGTACTCCCGCGCCTCGAGCTCGGCCTGCGCGACGGCGGTCTGGAAGGTGACGTCCCAGAGCGTCGGCGCCTCCTGCAGGTAGGCCTCGCCGCGGGCGAGGTTGCGGAGGAACGCCCGCTGGCTGACGGTCTGGGCGTGCGTGCCGATGGTCGTGTAGTTGATGTCCCAGTCGACGCTGAGGCCGAGGGTCCGCCACAGCGACTCGAAGACCTTCTCGTCCTCCTCGACGAGGCGGCCGCACAGCTCGACGAAGTTCGGCCGGCTGATCGGCACCTGCCGCTTCGGGTCGGGCTTCTCCGGCGGCGTGAAGTCCGGGTCGTACGGGAGCGACGGGTCGCACCGGACGCCGTAGTAGTTCTGGACGCGGCGCTCGGTGGGCAGGCCGTTGTCGTCCCAGCCCATCGGGTAGAACACCGACTTGCCGCGCATCCGCTGGAACCGGGCGACCAGGTCGGTGTGGGTGTAGGAGAAGACGTGGCCGACGTGCAGGCTGCCGCTGACGGTCGGCGGCGGGGTGTCGATCGAGTAGACGTTCTCGCGGGGCTGCGAGCGGTCGAAGGCGTAGGTGGCCTCGGCCTTCCACCGCTCGGCCCACTTCTCCTCGAGGCCCTCCAGCACCGGCCTGTCCGGTACGACGACAGCGCGGCCCGGGACCTCGGCGGCCTCGTCCGGGCTGGTCGGTGCCGTGGCCTGGGTGCTGTCGGTCTCGGTCATGGTCAAGAATCCTAGGGCGAGGATGCCGGCAGCCTGGAACCGGCGGGTTACCCTCGGCCGATGCGCCTGCTGCTCGGAATCGCGCTGCTCGTCTCCACCGCGCTGACGGCCAGCACGCTCACCCTCCCCGCCGCCGAGGCCGCCGGGCCCGCCTCGGTGACCCTGGTGGGTCGCGGCTACGGCCACGGCAAGGGCCTGTCCCAGTACGGCGCGCAGAACGCGGCGAAGAACGAGGGACTCACCGCGAACCAGATCCTCTCCTTCTACTATCCCGGCACGTCCGTCGGCGCCGCGGGCGGGGTGATCAAGGTGCTGATCACCGCCGACACGTCCGACGACGTGGTCGTGCGGCACCGCTCGCGCCTCGCGGTGCGCAGCGTCGGCACGGGCAGGGAGTGGGCCCTGTCCGCCCGCGGTGCCGAGCGGTGGCGGATCGTCGCCGACCGCAGCATCCCCGGCAGCCGGGTCGACGTGCTGACCGACGACGGCTGGCGCCGCGGCGTCCGCCGCATCCGCGGCGAGGCGGAGTTCGTCGCCGGCGGCGCGCCGATGCGGCTCTACACCCCGTCGGGGCCGGTGGTCTACGACGGTCGGCTGCGGTCGGCGTACCACTCCGGAGGCCGCGACACGGTCAACGTGGTGCACCTCGAGGAGTACCTGCAGGGCGTGGTGCCGCGCGAGGTGCCGGCCACCTGGCACCCGCAGGCGGTCCGGGCCCAGGCCGTCGCGGCCCGCAGCTACGCCGCCTACGAGCGGGCGCACGCGCCGCGCCGCCACTTCCACGTGTGGGACACCACCCAGTCCCAGGTGTACGGCGGGGTCGCGGCCGAGCACCCCGCCGCCAACGACGCGATCGCGAAGACCCGCCGCCAGGTCCGGACCTACGGCGGTGAGCCGGCCTTCACCCAGTTCGGCTCGAGCAACGGCGGGTGGAGCCTGGCGGGGTCGATGCCCTACCTCCGGGCGCGCGAGGACCGCTACGACCTGTGGAGCGGCAACCCGAACCGGCGCTGGGAGGTGCGGGTCAGCGACAACGCCATCCAGCGGGCGTGGCCGGCCATCGGCGACTTCCGCCGCCTGGTCGTCAGCAAGCGCGACGGCCGGGGCACCTGGGGCGGCCGGGTGGTCACCGTCCAGGTGCGGGGCAGCAGGGGCTCGGTGACGGTGCCCGGCGACGACTTCCGGTCGGCCCTCGGCCTGCGGTCCACCATGTTCGTCTGCGCCGGCGGGAGCGACGCCTGCCCCTGACCCGGTGGCGGGTCGAACCGAAACTCCGGCGGGACCCTCGCCGGTCCCGCTCGTTGACGCGGCATGGGGGAAAAGCTTCAGGCATCCGTTCTCGCACTGGTGACCGCCGTCGGAGGGCTGGGGGTGCTCGCCGCGGGCTCCGCG
Organism: Nocardioides proteolyticus; assembly: GCF_051280635.3. NCBI lineage: Bacteria > Bacillati > Actinomycetota > Actinomycetes > Propionibacteriales > Nocardioidaceae > Nocardioides > Nocardioides proteolyticus. The sequence continues at coordinate 50,406 of NZ_JBNBPO030000019.1, forward strand.
CCGGCCGCCGCGGCGCCACCGATGACGTGCGGCGGCAAGCCGGTCACCATCTTCACCGCGACCGACGGCAACGACGACCTGTTGGGCACAACCGGAGCGGACGTGGTGCACCTGGGCGCCGGTCACGACCGCTTCCAGGGCCTCGACGGCGACGACCTGGTCTGCGGCGGGTCCGGCAACGACAAGCTCTTCGGCGGTGAGGGCAACGACCACCTCTCCGGCCAGGACGGAAGGGACCGGCTCGGCGGTGGCGGCGGCAACGACCGGCTGTTCGGCGGCAACCACGCCGACACGCTGGTCGGCGGCGACGGCGACGACAGCAGCAAGGGCGGCAACGGCAACGACTACGTCTCGGAGACCGCCGGCGGCAACGACAAGATCGCGGGCGACGCCGGTCGCGACTACCTCAGCTACCGCAGGATCACCGACGGCTCGGTCCGCGTGGTGCTGTCCCGCGGCGAGGTGACGGGTGCGGCAGGCTTCGACAAGGTCGGCATCGAGACGGTCGAAGGCACGCCGCAGGGCGACGCCATGTACGGCAGTGCGGAGTCCGACGACCTGCGCGGTGGCGGTGGCGCCGACAAGATCCGCGGCGGGGCCGGCAACGACGTGCTCTACGCCTCCGGCGGGGTGGTCGACGGCGGCTCGGGCAACGACTTCATCGACGCCCGCGGCAGCGCCGTCGCCCGGGGCGGCGACGGCGCCGACAGCATCCGGATCCGCTCCGGGAGCGTGCGCGCCTACGGCGGTGCCGCCGCGGACGCCTTCAGCGTCGTCTCCTACGGAGCCACGCCGTACGTCGACGGCGACGGGGCGCTCAACCAGCTCTCCTTCGCGAGCTTCCGCCGCGGCCTGAGCGTCAACGTCGGCGAGGGCCGCGCCCGCTGGTCGGGCGGGTCGATGCGGTTCACCTCGATCGCGATCGTGCGCGGGTCCAAGCGGGCCGACACCCTGGTCGGGTCCTCCCGCGGCGACTACCTCGACGGCCTCCGGGGCGACGACGTCCTCCGCGGCGGTGGTGGCGGCGACCTGCTCGTCGGCCGCACCGGCTTCGACCGGGCGATCGGCGGCTCGGGCTACGACGTCTGCCGCGCGGAGTCCCGGTTCGGCTGCGAGCGCCGCTGATCCTCCGGGTTCCGCCCGAGCCGCAGGAAGGCCCGTAGCGCCAGGCCGACCAGCAGCGCCCAGAAGGCGGCGCCGATCCCCAGCAGGCTGACCCCCGAGGCGGCGACCACCAGCGTCGCGGCCGCCGCCTCGCGGTCGGCGACGTCGGCCAGGGCGTCCGCCAGCGACGAGGCCAGGGTGCCGAGCAGGGCGAGGCCGGCGGCGGCCTGCACCACGCCACCCGGCGCCGCGACCACCACCGCCACGACGATGCCGCTGGTCGCTGCCAGCACCAGGTACGTCGCGGAGGCGCTGACCGCGGCGAGCCAGCGTCGTGTCGGGTCGGGCCCGGCGTCGGGGCCGGCGGCGAGCGCCGCGCTGATCGCGGCGAGGTTGACGGCGTGCCCTCCGGAGGGTGCTCCGGCGACCGTCGCCAGCCCGGTGACGGCCAGGGACTCCCGCCACGGGACGCGGTAGCCGAAGCCGCTCATCACCGCGACGCCGGGCACGTTCTGCGATGCCATGGTGACGACGTAGAGCGGGAGGGCGATGCCGATCGCAGCGGACGCCGACCAGTGCGGCGCGGTCCAGGCGAGCTGCGGCACCAGCGTCGCGGTGCCGATGTCGCCGGTTGCGGCCACGGTGCCGAGGGCGACCGCCAGCGCGCCCGGCACGGCCCAGCGCCGGGCGATCCGCAGCAGCACCAGCCAGGTCAGCACGACGGGCGCCACCACCTCCGGCGAGGCCACGAGCGCGGTGACCGGCGCGAGGCACAGCGGCAGCAGCACGCCGGCCAGCATCGCCTTGGCCAGCGGGTGGGGGATGGTCGCGACGAGGTCTCCCAGCCGCGGGACCAGCGCGGTGAGCAGGATCAGCCCGCCGGTGACGACGAAGGCGCCGACGGCTGCGGCCCAGCCGCCGGAGACGCCGGCCGTCGAGGCGAGCAGCGCCGCTCCCGGCGTCGACCAGGCGACCGTGATCGGCATCCGGTGTCGGACGCTGAGCCAGAGCATCGCCAGGGCCTGCGTCACGCAGAGGGCCAGCAGCCCCGACGCCGCCTGCGCGGGCGTCGCGCCGACGGCGGCCAGCCCGGCGAGCACGACCACGAAGCTGCTGCTGAAGCCGACCACGGCCGCGACCACGCCGGCCACCACGGGTCCGTGGGTAGTGTCCTCGCCCATGCAGCCTCCTCCTCCCCGGCGATCGGGTAGCGTCGTTCTGTATACAGAACACTACGCGAAGCGGGGGTCGCGATGAGCCGGACCGGCGAGCTGGCCGGCGTCGGCGCGCGGATCCGCGGGCTCCGAGAGGCGCGCGGGCTCTCCCTGTCGGCCCTGGCCGCCGCCGCGGGCATCGGGAAGGGCTCCCTCTCCGAGCTCGAGAACGGCCAGCGCAACCCGACGCTCGACACGCTGTACGCCGTCGCCGCGCCGCTGGGCGTGCCGCTCGCGGCCCTGCTCGACGACCACGACGGCGCGGTCGTGGCCGGCGCCGGCATCGTCGCCACCCGCGTGCGGGTGGTGCGCGAGCCGGGTCGCACCACGGAGGTCTACCTGCTGCGCCTGGCCGCCGGCGCCGAGCGACGCTCGCCCGCCCACTCCGTCGGAGTGGAGGAGCAGCTGGTCGTGCTCACCGGCTCCGCCGTGGTGGAGCACGACGGCCGGGTGCTCACCGCCGGACCGGGGGACCACGTGCGGTTCCCGGCCGACCGCCCGCACCTCTACCGGGCCGGCTCCGATGAGCCGCTCGAGGCCGTCAACGTGATCGTCACCCCAGCACGAGGATGAGGTCGCCGCCCTCGACCTGCTGGGTGCCGGTGATCGCGAGCCGACGTACCGTCCCGTCGCGGGGCGCGGTGATCGCGGCCTCCATCTTCATCGCCTCGATCGTCGCGACCGGGTCGCCGGCCGCCACCCGGTCGCCCTCGGCGACGGTGACGGTGACCGCACCCTGGAACGGTGCCGCCAGGTGGCTGTCGTCGGCGGGGTCGGCCTTCTCGGCCGCGGCGACCTCGGCGGCGACGGACCGGTCGCGGACGCTGACCGGGCGCAGCTGGCCGTTCACCCGGCACATCACCGTGCGGTAGCCGCGCTCGTCGGGCTCGCTGATCGCCTCGAGCTCGAGCAGCAGGCGCTTGCCCTCCTCGATCTCCACGGCGTGCTCCTCGCCCTGCACGAGGCCGTAGAGGTAGTCGAGGGTGGAGACGACGGAGACGTCGCCGTACGACGACCGGGCGGCCTCGAACTCCTTGGTGGGGCCGGGGAAGAGCAGCCGGTTGAGGGTGCGCCGGCGGTCGGTGACCAGCCCGTGCTGCTGCTCGCCGGTCAGCTCGGCGGCCGGCGGCTCCCACGTGCGCCCCGCCAGGGCCTTGCTCCGGAACGGCTCCGGCCACCCGCCCGGCGGGTCGCCGAGCTCGCCGTGGAGGAACCCGATCACCGAGGCGGGGATGTCGTACCTCTGCGGGTCCGCGGCGAACTCGGCCGGGTCGGCGCCCAGGCCGACGAGTGCGAGGGCGAGGTCGCCGATCACCTTCGAGCTCGGGGTGACCTTGGGGACGTTGCCGAGGATGTCGTTGGCCGCGGCGTACATGTCCTCGACCTGCTCGAACTTCTCGCCCAGGCCGAGCGCGATGGCCTGCTGGCGCAGGTTGGAGAGCTGGCCGCCGGGAATCTCGTGGCGGTACACGCGCCCGGTCGGCGAGGCCAGGCCGGACTCGAACGGCGCGTAGACGCGGCGCACCGCCTCCCAGTAGGGCTCGAGCGCGCCGACGGCGGCGACGTCGAGCCCGGTCTCCCGGTCGCTGTGGTCGGTGGCGGCGACCAACGCGGTCAGCGAGGGCTGCGACGTGGTGCCCGACATCGACGCGGCGGCGGCGTCGACCGCGTCCACGCCGGCGTCGATCGCGGCGAGCAGCGTGGCGAGCTGGCCGCCGGGGGTGTCGTGGGTGTGCAGGTGCACCGGCAGGTCGAACCGCTCGCGCAGCGCGGTGACCAGGCGCCGGGCGGCCGGCGCCCGGAGCAGGCCCGCCATGTCCTTGATGGCCAGCACGTGCGCGCCCGCGTCGACGATCTGCTCGGCGAGCCGCAGGTAGTAGTCCAGCGTGTAGAGCCGCTCGCCGGGGTCGGAGAGGTCGCCGGTGTAGCAGAGCGCGACCTCCGCGACGGCGGTGCCGGTCTCGCGGACGGCGTCGATCGCCGGCCGCATCTGGGAGACGTCGTTGAGCGCGTCGAAGATCCGGAACACGTCGAGGCCGGTGGCCACGGCCTCCTCGACGAAGGCGGAGGTCACCTCCGTGGGGTACGGCGTGTAGCCGACCGTGTTGCGCCCGCGCAGCAGCATCTGCAGGCAGAGGTTGGGCATCGCCTCGCGCAGCGCGGCGAGGCGCTCCCACGGGTCCTCGTTGAGGAAGCGCAGCGCGACGTCGTAGGTGGCGCCGCCCCAGGCCTCGACCGACCAGAGCTGCGGCGTGGTGCGGGCGACGTGCCCCGCCGCGCCGAGCAGGTCGACGGTCCGCACCCGGGTGGCGAGCAGGCTCTGGTGCGCGTCGCGGAAGGTCGTCTCGGTGACGGCCACCCGGTTCTGCTCGCGGAGCCGCCGGGCGAACTCCTCCGGGCCCAGGCTCAGCAGCTGCTGCCGCGAGCCGTCGGGCGGCGGGACGGTGAGGTCGATCTCGGGCAGCTTGGCGGTCGGCGGCAGCGAGACCGGCGCGTCGCCGTACGGCTTGTTGACGGTGACCTCCGCCAGGTACTGCAGCAGCATCGACCCGCGGTCGCTGGAGGACCCGGCCGACAGCAGGTGCGGATGGGTCTCGATGAACGACGTGGTGATCGCGCCGGACACGAAGTCGGGGTCGGCCAGCACCCGCTGCAGGAAGCCGATGTTGGTGGAGACGCCGCGGATCCGGAACTCCGCGACGGCGCGGCTGGCCTTCTGCACCGCCTTCTCGAACGTCGCGCCCCGGCAGGTCAGCTTCGCGAGCATCGAGTCGAAGTGCGGGCTGACCTCGGCGCCGTTGTAGGTGGTGCCGCCGTCGAGCCGGACGCCCGGGCCGCCGGGGGAGCGGTAGGTGGTGATCTTGCCGGTGTCGGGCCGGAACCCGTTGGCGGGGTCCTCGGTGGTGATCCGGCACTGCAGGGCGGCGCCACGCAGCCGGACCGTCTCCTGGGAGAGCCCGAGGTCGGCGAGCGTCTCGCCGGCGGCGATCCGCAGCTGCGCCTGGACGAGGTCGACGTCGGTGACCTCCTCGGTCACCGTGTGCTCGACCTGGATGCGCGGGTTCATCTCGATGAAGACGTGGTTGCCGTCCGCGTCGAGGAGGAACTCCACCGTGCCGGCGTTGCGGTAGCCGATGGAGGAGGCGAACCGCACCGCGTCCGCGCAGATCCGCTCCCGCAGCTCCGGGTCCAGGTTGGGCGCGGGCGCGATCTCGACCACCTTCTGGTGGCGACGCTGCACCGAGCAGTCCCGCTCGAAGAGGTGGATGGTCGCGCCGGTGGCGTCGGCCAGCACCTGCACCTCGATGTGGCGCGGGTCCACCACGGCCTGCTCCACGAACACGCGGGGGTCGCCGAAGGCGGCCTCCGCCTCGCGCATGCAGGTCTCGATCGCCGCGCGCAGCTCCTCCCGGGCCGTGCCGTCGGTGCCGCCGGTGCCACCGGGGCCGCCGGCGCCACTGGGGCCGTCCACCCGCCGCATGCCGCGGCCGCCGCCTCCGGCGACCGCCTTCACGAACAGCGGGAACGGCAGCTCGCCGGCCGCGGCGAGCAGCTCCTCGACATCGGTGGAGGGCGGCACGCTGGCCAGCGTCGGTACGCCGGCGTCGTGGGCCGCCGCGATGGCCCGGGCCTTGTTGCCGGTCAGCTCCAGCACCGAGGCGTCGGGGCCGATGAAGGTGATGCCCGCCGCCGCGCAGGCCTCGGCGAGCGCTGGGTTCTCGGAGAGGAAGCCGTAGCCGGGGTAGACCGCGTCCGCACCGCACTCCACGGCGACGCGCACGATCTCGTCGGGGTCGAGGTAGGAGCGCACCGGGTGTCCGCGCTCGCCGATCTCGTAGGCCTCGTCGGCCTTGAACCGGTGCTCGGACCACCGGTCCTCGAAGGGGAAGACCGCGACCGTGGTCGCGCCCACCTCCCACGCCGCGCGAAACGCGCGAACCGCGATCTCTCCCCTGTTGGCGACCAAGACCTTCGAGAACACGGGCCCACCCTAGGGGGGCGCCGGTGCCGGGTGCTCGGTCAGAACGGCGGCTGGCCGGTTCCGGCCACCCGGAACCGCCCCCAGGGGTCGAGGTCGGACAGCCGGCCCTCGGCCTCCCCGCGGGCCGTGCGCACCCGGACGGCGCTGCCGCTGCGCACCGCGTCCAGGGTCGCCGCGGGCGCGATCCGGCCGTACCAGTGGAACCGCCCGTCGAGCGGCTGGAACACCCCGCGCAGCGTCACGTCGACCTCGTGCTCGGCGTCGTCGACGACCACGACCGCCGGTCCGTCGTACGCCTCCGACGGGCCGGTCGGGGGGTGGGCGTCGGGCTGCGGCTGCTGCTCGGTCATCGGCGGTCCTCCTTGCGGATCGGGGTCACGTCGGGCTGCGGGTCGAGGTCGGCCAGCTGTACGCCGTACTCCTCGGCGGCGCCGGAGAGGGCGTGCCAGATGAACTCGCCGAGGTAGCCGACGACGGCGGACCGCGACATCGTGCGGCGCTCCAGCCACCACTGGCCCACCGAGGTGCCCAGCCCGACCACCGCGTGGGCCCAGGGCTCGGCCGCTCCGGCGTCGCCGCCGAGGGCACGCAGCGAGTCGCCCAGCAGCCGCGCGAGCTTGGCGGCCACCAGGCTCTTGCCGTCGGCGAGGGGGTCGACGCCGCCGGCGTGCTGCCGGCTCAGCAGCAGGAACGACTGTGGGTGCTCGGCGATCGTGTCGAGGTAGGCCGCGACGCCGGCGTTGACCCGGTCGCGCGCGGCGGCCGGGGCGAGGACCGCCTCGACCACCCGCTCCAGGACGAGCTCGGCGCCCCAGGTGCCGACGGCGGCGTGCAGCTCGGCCTTGTCGCTGAAGTAGCGGTAGAGCACGGGCTTGCTGACCCCGGCCTCGGCGGCGATGTCGGCGATGGACGCGTCCGGCCCGAGCCGGTCGATGGCGCGCACGGCGGCCTGGACGAGCTCGGAGCGGCGCTGCGCACGGTGGTCGTCCCAGCGCGTGGTGCGGCCGTCGCTCTTGACCTTGGAAGGCATGGCCGTCACAGTAGCCGATAGACGTTACTCGCGGTAATAGTTATCTGAGACCCGGAGGTCCACCCACCATGACGCTCACCGAGCCCACTCCCGACGCGCTGTCCGAGCGGCTGCTCCGCTCCACCGCCCGCCAGTCCTACGACCCCGAGGTCGACATCGACTGGTCGGCACCGCCGGTCGCGGGGCTGTGGTGGATGCAGCCCGAGCGGGTCTCGCTCTACGGCACGAAGCTGTGGGACCGGCTGTCGGAGGAGGAGCGGATCACCCTCTCGGCGCACGAGGTGGCGAGCATCGCCAGCGTCGGCATCTGGTTCGAGGTGGTGCTGATGCAGCTGCTGCTGCGCGAGGTCTACGACAGCGATCCTCGCGACGCGCGCACGCAGTTCGCCCTCACCGAGGTGGGGGACGAGACCCGCCACGCGGTGATGTTCGGCCGTGCCATCTCCTCTGTCGGCGTCCCGGCCTACGGACCGCGCCCCCGTGCCCGGGCCGTGGCCCGCCTCGGCAAGGTCGCGCTCCGCGGGCCCAGCGCGTACGCCGCCACGCTCATCGGCGAGGAGCCGGTGGACCGCTGGCAGCGCGACCTCGCGCGGGACGAGCGGGTGCAGCCGCTGGTGCGGATGGTGGCGCGGATCCACGTCACCGAGGAGGCCCGCCACGTCACCTTCGCCCGCGAGGAGCTCGCGAAGGCCACCCGCTCCCTCGGTCGCACCCGTCGCGCCTGGCACCAGGCCATCACCGCCCAGGCCGCCTACACCACCATGCGCTCGCTCGTGCATCCCGACGTGTACGCCGCGGTCGGGATCGACCCCGCCGAGGGACGGCGCGCGGCCCTGGGCAACGAGGCCTACCGAGAGACCATCGCCTGGATGGGCGAGAAGATGATGCCGTTCCTGCAGGAGCAGGGACTGGTGGGCCGGGCTCACCGGCGCACGTGGCGGGCGTCCTTCCTGCTGCGCTGAGCGGCGCGGCGGCCCGCGATCGATCAGCGCGATCAGCGTTCGATCAGCGCGGCCCGGCGGCGAACTGGGCCAGCAATCCGGGCGTCGCCGCCTCCGCGAGCGCCAGCGCGGCGGCGGGCGGGGCGTCGTACACCTGGATCCGGCCGCTGCCGCCGGCGGTCGTCGCGGTCACGGTGACCAGCCCGGCGCGACGCTGGAACCAGGTGTCGCGCAGGTTCCAGCCGATGACGTGGTCGGCGGCCAGCGCGTCGCGGCTGCGCGTGAGGGACCCCGACCGCATCACCACGTGCCGGTCGATGCAGGCGTGGCCCAGCGAGGCGGCACGGTCCCGAGCGAGGGCGACCGCTCCGGCGACCGCGAGGGCGGCCAGCACCAGCAGCCAGGGCGGAGCGCCGAGCACCACGCCGGTCACCGCGAGCGCCACGACCGGGAGCGCCCCGATCACGGCTCGCACGTAGCGGCGTCGGACCGCGGCCGGGCCGTGCGGGATCAGTGCTCCCTCGAGCGGACGCGCACTGCCGAGGACCGCCGCCGCGGCAGGCCGGACCACCGCCGCCGGTGCCGGCGGGAGCAGCACGGCCGACCCGGCGGAGCCGCCGCGCAGCCCGGTCACGATCGCGTCGAGCCGGCGACCGCGGGCGACCCGCATCGCCGCTGACTCGCCGACCCTGACCCCGGCGAGCCGGGCGATGTCGATGCTCGTCTCGCGCCGGGTGAGCAGGCCGCGGCGCACGTGCCAGGCGGCGCCCTCGCGGGAGAGCAGGAAGCCGCCGTTGGTGACGAGGTAGCCGGCCACGGTGAGCACCACGGCGAGCGCGAGGGCGCCCACGACGAGCGCGCCGACGAGCGCCCCGGTGACCGAGGGGAGGTCGTCCTCGGTGACCCGCAGCTGGACCACCTCGGTCAGCTGGAGCGCACCACCGATGGCGGCCCCACCGGCGACGAGCCCCGCGTTGCTGAACGGGGCGTAGCGCAGCCAGCCCGGGCTGAAACGGGCCACGGTCAACGCACCGGCGTCCGCGCCCTCGGCGGGCGCCGGGCCGCCGCCCGTCGGCCCGGCCGGCCCACCCGGCGCCACGGCCTGCCGCGCCTCCAGCAGCTGTGCGCGCAGCCGGGCGGCCTCCTGGCGGGGCAGCGCGTCCAGCTCCAGACGCTCGGCGGCGTCCGTGGCGGCGCTGCCGGTGCCGATCACGACCGTCGTCAGGCCCAGCACCCGGTGGATGGGCGAGGCGGTGAGGTCGACGGTGCGGACCCGGTCGACGGCTGCGGACAGGGCGTGCCGCTGGAGCACGCCGCGGCGGAGCTCGACGCGGCCGGCCGCGATCCGCCAGCTCGTCGTCAGGTAGCGGACGACGCCGACGGCGACCGGGGCGAGCACGCCGAGGAGGGTCCACGGCCCGGCGCCCGACGCGCCTCCCGCCACGACGATGCCGATCAGCACGGGCAGGAACCTGCCCACCTCGCGGATCGGGTGGACCAGCAGCATCCGGGGGTCGAGCCGCTGCCACGTCACGTCGCGTCGCCCTCCACCAGGTCGGCCTTGAGGGTCAGGTCGTCGACCAGCCGGAGCGCGACGTCGCGGTCCAGGCCGTCGATGCGCAGCGGGCCCGCGGCGGAGGCGGTCGTGACGGTGACGGTCGCCAGGCCGAACGCCCGGGCGAGCACGCCCTGGGCGAGGTCGACGGTCTGCACCCGCGACATCGGGGCGATCCGCCGCTCGCGGGCCCACCAGCCGCGCTGGGTGTAGACCGCCGTGGTCGAGACCTCCCAGCGGTGCACCGCGTAGCGCCACTGCGGCACGATCACGGCGACGGCCACACATCCGGTCACCACGGCGCCGAGCAGCCACCACCGCAGGGATCCGGGGACGAAGGCGAGGGCGGCCCCGCCCAGGGCGACCGCCGCGACCGCGGCCTCGATCCCGAGCTCGACGTGCCACATGCCGCGGGCGCGGGGGCTGACCCGGTGGGCGGGGTCGCGCAACTCGTTCACGCGGCGAGCCTACGGCCCGTCGACGACCGCCCCGGACGGGACCTTGGTCCCGAGGACCGGGTCCCGAAATGACCACCGGGTCGAGCCCATCGGCCAATTCTGCGGAGCCTGCTCGCGGTTCGGCCGACCGTCCGTCCGTGGCGGCCCTAGCCTCGAACCGTGCTCGACACCCCCACCCTCCGCGTCGCCTTCGGGCTCGTCGCGATCTGCGTGCTGGTGTTGTTCTACGGCGTCACCTACCGGTCCACGCGGGCCGCGTACAGCGGCTGGTGGTGCCTGTCCCTGGCCGCGTTCCTGTTCGGCGCGCTGCTGTACCTCTTCAACGGCACGGCCCTCCAAGTGGTCGCCAACCCGATGGGCAACGGCATCGCGGTGCTCGGATCGGCCCTCGTCTGGGCGGGCGCGCGCTCCCTGCGCGGGCGCGGCGTCTCCGCGCCGCAGCTCGCGCTCGTGCCCGTCGTCGTCGTGGTCGCGGCGCTCCTCGACGACCCGGTCCACGACGTGTGGACCGGTGGCGCGGTCTTCCTCGTCGGCATGGCGCTGTGCATCGGCCTGTCCGCCCACGAGCTGCAGGCGTTGCTGCGCGAACAGCGGCCGTGGACGGTCGAGCGCGCGCAGTTCCGGTTCGCGGTCCTCTCCATGGCGTTCGCGTCGGGCGGTCTCGCCGTCTTCTACCTGCTGCGGGCCGCGGTCTTCGTCGCGGTCGGTCCCGAGCACTTGCTCTTCCGGACGGCGTTCGGCAGCCAGGTCACCACGATCCTCACGATGCTGCTGCTGGTCGTGGTCACCTTCAGCATGTCCGCGTTCAGCCACGAGCAGCAGACCTCCGAGCTGCGGGTCCGGGCGACCCGCGACGGGCTGACCGGGGTGCTGAACCGCGGGGAGTTCCTGGCCGCCGCCCAGCGGGAGGCCGACCACGTCGCGTCCCGCGTGACGGCCGCCGTGATGGTCGCCGACCTCGACCGGTTCAAGGCCCTCAACGACGGCTACGGCCACGCGGCGGGCGACCGGGCGCTCACCGCCTTCGCCGACGCGTGCCGCGACGTCGTCGGCCACGACGGCATCGTCGGGCGTCTCGGCGGCGACGAGTTCGTGCTGATGACGGTGGGCGCCGAGCCGGAGCTGGTCGCCGCCGAGATCAGCCGCCGCTACCACCAGGTCGCCGCGGGCGCGCCGCACCCGACGGTGAGCTTCGGGATCGCGGCGGTGGAGCCGGGGGCGGAGGTCAGTGAGGTGGTGACCCACGCCGACGCCGCCCTCTACCGCGCGAAGGCTGCCGGGCGCGACCGCGCCGTGCGGTACGACGCCGCGGCGCCGGTGCCGGCCCCCACGCGTCGTACGGCCTGACGGGCGGAGGCACGGCCGGCGCTCCGGGTCAGTCCTTGAGCTCGCAGACGACCTCGCCGTTGGTGACGGTCGCGCCGATCTCGGCCTTCAGCCCGGTCACCGTGCCGGCCTTGTGCGCCTTGAGCGGCTGCTCCATCTTCATCGCCTCGATGACCACGACCACGTCGCCCTCGGCGACCTGCTGGCCCTCCTCGACGGCGACCTTGACGACCGTCCCCTGCATCGGGCTGGTGACGGAGTCACCGCTGGCCGCGGCGCCGGCCTTCTTGCCGGCCGCGCGCTTGGGCTTGCCCTTCGCCGCGCCGGCCGCCGGGCCAGCCGCGAGGCCGCCGAGCCCGGCGGGGATGACGACCTCGACGCGCTTGCCGCCGACCTCGACCACCACGGTCTGCTTCTCGCCCGGCTCCTCGGCCTGTCCGGCCTCGCCGCCGTAGGGCTGGATCTGGTTGTCGAACTCGGTCTCGATCCAGGTGGTGTAGACGCTGAACTCGCCCTCGCCGGCGGGGTTCGAGGCCCCGACGTACGCGGGGTCGTCGATGACGGTGCGGTGGAAGGGGATCACGGTCGGCATGCCGTCAACGACGAACTCGTCGAGCGCGCGGCGGGAGCGCTCGAGGGCCTGCGTGCGGTCCCGGCCGGTCACGATTAGCTTCGCGATCAGCGAGTCGAACGAGCCGGGGATGGTCTCGCCCTTCTCGTAGCCGCCGTCGACGCGGATGCCAGGTCCCTGCGGCGGCGCCCACTCGGTGAGCGTCCCGGGCGCGGGCATGAAGTTGCGGCCGCCGTCCTCGGCGTTGATGCGGTACTCGATGGAGTGGCCGCGGATCTCGGGGTCGTCGTAGCCCAGCTCCTCGCCGGCCGCGATCCGGAACATCTCCCGGACGAGGTCGATCCCGGTGACCTCCTCGGAGACGCAGTGCTCGACCTGGAGGCGGGTGTTGACCTCGAGGAAGGAGATGGTGCCGTCGCGGCCCACGAGGAACTCGCAGGTGCCGGCGCCGACGTAGCCGGCCTCCTTGAGGATCGCCTTGGAGGACTCGTAGAGCCGCTTGACCTGCTCGTCGGAGAGGAACGGGGCAGGGGCCTCCTCGACCAGCTTCTGGTGGCGCCGCTGCAGCGAGCAGTCGCGGGTCGACACCACCACGACGTTGCCGTGCTGGTCGGCGAGGCACTGGGTCTCGACGTGGCGCGGGCGGTCGAGGAACTTCTCGACGAGGCACTCACCGCGACCGAAGGCGGCGACGGCCTCGCGGACCGCCGACTCGTACTGCTCGGGGATCTCCTCCAGCGTGCGGGCGACCTTGAGCCCGCGGCCGCCGCCGCCGAAGACCGCCTTGATGGCGACCGGCAGGCCGTTGGCCTTCGCGAACTCGACGACCTCGTCGGCGTCCTTGACCGGGTCCTTGGTGCCGGGGGCGAGCGGGGCGTTGGCCTTCTGGGCGATCTGCTTGGCCTTGGCCTTGTCGCCGAGCGCGTCGATGGCGGCGGGCGACGGGCCGATCCAGACCAGCCCGGCGTCGATCACGGCCTGGGCGAAGTCGGCGTTCTCGGCGAGGAAGCCGTAACCGGGGTGCACCGAGTCGGCGCCCGAGCGCTTCGCGACGTCGATGATCTTCTCGATGGAGAGGTAGGACTCGGCCGGGGTCGAGCCGCCGAGCGAGTACGCCTCGTCGGCGAGCCGGACGAAGATCGCGTTGGCGTCGGGCTCGGCGTAGACGGCGACGCTGCCGATGCCGGCGTCCTTCGCGGCACGGATCACCCGGACGGCGATCTCGCCACGGTTGGCGATCAGGACCTTGCGCAGCGGCTGCACGGACTGGGACACGGGGAACTCCTGTCGGGCGGTCGGTGGCGGTGGATCGGCACGCCACCGCCGGAGTCTAGGGGTCGGCGGTGGTTAACAAACGTTAACCTCATCATCTAGGATGGCGGCCATGACGCAGTTCGAGCTGTCCCGCGAGCACGAGGAGTTCCGCCGCACTGTCCGCGACTTCGCCGACTCCGCGATCCGGCCGCACGTGGCCGCGTGGGACCGGGCCCACCACTTCCCGACCGACGTGGTGCGGCGAATGGGCGGCCTCGGGCTGTTCGGGCTCACCGCCCCCGAGGAGTACGGCGGCGCGGGGCTCGACGCCTCCGACGGACCGTTCACCTCGCTGTGCCTGGCGATCGAGGAGCTGGGCCGCGTCGACCAGTCGCTCGGGATCACCCTCGAGGCGGGCGTCGGCCTGGGGATCAACCCGATCCTCACCTTCGGCACCGAGGAGCAGAAGGAGACCTGGCTGCCCGACCTGGTCGCGGGCCGGCGACTGGCCGGGTTCGGCCTGACCGAGCCGGGAGCGGGGTCCGACGCGGGCGCGACCAGGACCCGGGCCGAGCTCGACGGCGGCGAGTGGGTGATCAACGGTGCCAAGCAGTTCATCACCAACTCCGGCTCCGACATCACCTCGCTGGTCACCGTCACGGCCCGCACCGGGCTCTCGGAGTCGGGCAAGCCCGAGATCTCGGCGATCCTCGTGCCCGCGGGGACGCCCGGGTTCGTCGCCGAGCCGGCGTACGACAAGCTCGGCTGGAACATCTCCGACACCCATCCGCTGACCTTCACCGACTGCCGGGTGCCCGAGGGCAACCTCGTCGGCGAGCGCGATCGCGGCTTCGCCCAGTTCCTCGCCATCCTCGACGACGGCCGGGTCGCGATCGCCGCCCTCGCCGTCGGGCTTATCCAGGCCTGCGTCGACCTCTGCGTCGAGTACGCGCTGGACCGCCAGACGATGGGCGGGCCGATCGGCCGCAAGCAGGGTGTGGCGTTCCAGATCGCCGACCTGGAGGTGATGCTGCACGCCTCCCGGCTGCTCACCTACCGCGCCGCGGCGATGAAGGACGCGATGATCGGCGGCGGCGGCCCGAGCATGCGGGAGTTCAAGCACGCCGCCTCGGTCGCCAAGCTCTACACCAGCGAGTCGGCCGTGACCGCGACGCGGATCGCGACCCAGGTCTTCGGCGGCTACGGCTTCATGGAGGAGTACGCCGTGGCGCGGTTCTACCGCGACGCCAAGATCCTGGAGATCGGCGAGGGCACCTCCGAGGTGCAGCGGATGCTCATCGCCCGCGGACTCGGGCTGCCGGTGGAGTAGCGCCCTCCGCCGCGCCGGGGATCGGCCTCAGCGGGCCCAGAGGTCGGTCCACCGGTGACCGAGCTCGCGGACCAGGTTGCGCACCAGCGGCAGGCTGACCCCCACCACGTTGTGGTGGTCACCCTCGATGCCGGTGACGAAGCCGCCCCCGAGACCGTCGACCGTGAACGCCCCCGCGACGTGCAGCGGCTCGCCGGTGGCGACGTACGCCTCGATCTCGGCGTCCTCGACGTCGGCGAAGTGGACCACCGTCGAGGCGGTCGCCGCCGCCTGCTGTGCGGTCGCGACGTCGCGCAGGCAGTGGCCGGTGTGCAGGACGCCGGAGCGGCCGCGCATCGCGCGCCACCTATTGACCGCGTCGTCCGGGCCGGCCGGCTTGCCGAGGGCCTCGCCGTCCAGCTCCAGCACGGAGTCGCAGCCCAGGACGACGGCGTCCGCCGCGATGTCCGACCGGGTGGCCACCGCGTCGCACTTGAGCTCCGCGAGCCGCAGCGCCAGCTCGGCCGGGGGGACGCCCGTCACCTGCGACTCGTCGACGCCGGACACCACGACCTCGGGGTCGAAGCCGGCGTTGCGGAGGGTCGTCAGGCGGGCGGGGGAGGCGGACGCGAGCACGAGCACCGGCACGTCGTCACCCTACTGACGCGACGGCGATGCAACCTTCACACCCGGCCGCGGGTCGTGGTGGTGACAGGCTGCGCCCCACGAGGGGCCGGCGAGGGGCCGACGAGAGGAGGTGCCGTGGCCGATGTCTCGGGTGACCCGATCCAGCGGTGTTTCGACGGGTGCTACCGGCGGCTGGTGGGTCAGCTGTACGGCGTGTGCGGCGACCTCGCCGAGGCCGAGGAGGTCGTCGCGGAGGCGTTCGCCAGGGCGGTTGCCTCCCGCCGCGCCTTCGAGCGGCTCGAGCGCCCCGAGGCGTGGCTGCGGACCGTCGCGGTGAACGTGGCGCGCACGCGACGGCGGCGGGCGGCGATGGCGGACCGGCTGCTGCGCCGTACGACGCCCGCCGGGCCGCGGCGCGACGTGGATCTCAGCGAGCAGCGGCTCCTCGTCGTCGCTGCGCTGCGCGCGCTGCCGGCCTCCCAGCGCGAGGCGCTCGCGCTCCACTACCTCGCCGACCTGCCCGTCGCAGAGGTCGCCGAGACGCTGGGCGTGCCCGTCGGAACCGTCAAGGCGCGGCTCAGCCGAGGTCGAGCGGCGCTGCTCGCGCTCCTCGAGTCCCAGTCGCTCGTGCCTGGAGGTGCTCATGACTGACCCACTGTTGGACGGGCGTCGGACCATCGCCCGCCGTGCCGCGGAGGCGGCGGAGGTCCCCGACTATGCATCGGTGCTCCGGCGAGGTCGCCGCCGCCGCACTCGCCGTCGAACGATGGCCCTCGGCACCGCGGCTGCGTCCGTCGCCGCGGTCGTGGCGGTCACCCAGGTGGTCGGTTCCGGGAACGGCGGGGCGCCGCCCGGGCCGGTCGATCGATCCAGCGAGGCGCCCACGGCGACGACGACTCGCGGGACCGATCACGTCACGGGTCTCGCAGCACTCGTCGACGGCGCCGAGGCCCGGATCGTCTCGATGGCGGTCACCACCGGCGATCCGGAGGGGATGGCGACGGTGTGGCAGGTCGAGGACGGCCGTGCGGTGCTGGCGTTGACCGATGACGGCTACGCCACGCGCACGCTGCTGGAGGTGCCGACCACGACGAGGGTCCACCAGGCCGGCCGGGGGCGGTTCGTGCTGGTCGACGGTCTGCCGACGAAGCGGGTCAGGGTCGTGGCCTCCGATGGCACGACGACGCCGGTGACGGTGTCTCCGTCCGAGGCGCCCCTCGCCGAGGGCGAGGTGCCGATCGTGACCGGCACGCAGAGCCGGCAGATCGTGGGGGTCGCCACCGACGGCACCGCCCACCGTGTGCCGACGCCGAAGGGGATGGTCGACGTCCGGTCGCTCGGGGGTCGCCTCGTGGGCATCGCCTTCGACCGCACCGCGGTCTACCACTGGACCGACGACGGCGGCGCCACGTGGGACGCCCGGGACCTCGGCGTCGACACGGTCTTCGCCTCGCCGCTCGAGTCACCGCCGGGGCACGACCACGCGGTGGTGGAGGGCGCCGACGGAGCGACGTTGTTCCCCTTGGTGGCGCTGCACACCGCGAGCGCGGGCGACCCCACCGAGTGGACCCGCACGGCGTTGCAGGACCGGGCGGTGCACTGGACCGTCGACGGTGGCTGGGTCGACGCCGACGGAGTCAGGTTGCTCCTCACCGGCGAGCCGGCAGGGCGGCGCCGAGGCCCGTCGGAGGCCGGCGTCTTCCGCGTGGTCGACGGCGAGCTGGAGAAGGTCTCCGGCCTCGGCGACGTGCGGAAGGACGGCAGCCTCCAGATGCTTCTCGTCGAGTACGCCGACGGCCCCGTCGTCTGGATCGCCGGCGAGGGGCACGAGGTGTGGCGGACCACCGACGGCGGTGTCACCTGGGAGCCCTTCCGCGCGCGCTGATGGCGCCCGGAAGCATGACCTTCCCACGCGACGAGATCAGGGACCGAAGGTCTGCTGGTCTCGCTCGACGCCGTCGGCGGTGAGGGTGGCGGTGCCGGAGTAGGGGACGCCGCCCGCAGTCGCCACGACGACCGGCGCGGGATCACCGCCGGTGTAGGTCAGCTCGCAGTCCACCCAGTCCTGACCCTGGAGCACCACGTGCTCGGGACCGTGCCGGATCTCGCGACGGCCGGAGGCGCCACCGGTCCAGCAGTGCCACCCGGCCCCGTGGTCCTCCAGGACCGTGACGTCTGCGTCGAGGTCCAGCCGCACCCTGATCGAGTACGGCGCCGGGCCGGATGCCGCGACGTCGATCGTCACGCCGCTCGGCGTGGCCACGGCCGAGACGATCGACGGGCAGGGGTAGTGGCTGCCGAGGTCGCCGCTGAACGTGGTGGGGGCGCCCGGCGCCAGGACGTGGCCGGCCTTCGCCGTCGCGGTGACCGTCCACGGGCCCTGCTGGCCGTCACCGGAGGTGAGCGTGTAGCGCACACCGTCCGTGGTGGGGAGCGCCACGTGGCCGTAGGTGCCGCAGCCGCTGATCGCCGTGGCTGTCGGGGCGACGGGGGTCACCTCGACCCGCTCGACCGGCTCGCTCGGCTCGGCGGTCACCGGTGGGCGCGCCAACGTCGGCGAGCCCGCGGGCGGAGCGGGTGCGGCCTGCTCGACCATGGCCGCCGGTGGCACGGCCGGGTCCGGAGGCTCCGGCGCGGTGACCGGGTCGGCCGCGGGCGGACGGTACGGCACCGGAACCACTGCGGGGGTGACGAAGTCGGCCCTCAGCCGGCGCAGGGGAGTCGAGCCGACCGGCGCCGGCCGCTTCCCGGCCACCGGTGCGTCGACGACTCCCGGCGCCGGCGTCCGGGCGGGTGGGTCCGGCGGCGCGGACGCGGTGTCGTGCGCCCGCGGCCACCAGGCGACCGTCGCCACGGCGGCGAGTGCGACGGCGACCGCCGCCAGCGCCATCAGCAGGGGGCCGCCGGCCGTCGTGCCCGCGGGACGCAGCACGCGGCGCAGGGCGGCCACGCCGTCGCGGATCGGGTCGCCGACGCTGCCCCCCGCGCCGAGGGCCGTCCCGGCGCCCAGCTGCGCGGTGCCGCCCAGGAGCACGACCGGAAGCAGGAGGGCGGCGAGCCTTCGGTTGGTGTGCTCCAGGTCGGCGAGAGCGGTCGTGCACGCGACGCAGTCGGCGACGTGGGCCTCGACCCGGGCCGTCGCCCGAGGGCTGAGGTTGTCGCGGACGTACTGGCTGAGCCGGTCCTGGACCCACCGGCAGTGGCGGTCGCTGGGCGGCGTCCCGAGCCGGCGGTCGAGGTAGGCCAGCCGAAGCCCCTCGCGAGCCCGGTAGGCGAGGGAGGAGACCGCTGCGGGGCTGGACCGCAGGAGGGTCGCGACCTCCGGGATCGACCGGCCCTCGACCTCGAGGTGCCACAGCACCCGTTGCCACTTCTCCGGCAGGGTGCCGAACGCGGCGACGGCGTCGTCCTCACCGAACCCGTCGAGCAGCGCGTCCTCGGGCGCCTCGGCGGGCTGCTGCCTGTCCTCCAGCAGCCACGGCTGGTCGGACACGGGGCTCTCCCGACGGGCGAGCCGCAGTGCGTCGGCGTAGCGGTTGCGGATCGTCGTGAAGAGGTAGGCCCGGAAGTTCGTGGCCGGCCCTCGGCCGCCGCGCAGCTGGGAGATGACCCGGGCGAACGCGTCGGCGACCAGGTCCTCGGCGGCGGAGGCCCCGGCGAGGGCCGACGCCAGCCGGCGGGCGGCCGCCACGTGCGCGGCGTACAGGTCCTCCAGCGCCGAGTCGTCGCCGGCCCGCGCACGCAGCAGCAGGGCCGCCTCGTGGGCGTCCGCGGCGCTGCTCATGGCGTCCTCCTGTGCGCGGCGGAGTGACGGGGGGAGGCTCCGCGCGCGGCCCCGCTGCCTCGGGAGCGCAGGGGGCGGTGTCGCCGTGACCAACGACGTACGCCGCCGAGCGTGACACGCGCCTCGGAAATAAGTCCGGGATTCGATCGAAAATCGCGTCATGCCCGGCGGGCCGACCAGTCATGTATCGGAGTGCCGCGGCGCTCGGCCGGGCAGGGCGCTGGAACCCGTCCGGTCGGGGAGGGAGGGAGCGCCGCGGCCTCACCTGCTTCTCCGTGCCGTTCGGGCGGCGCGGGCGGCGATGCCCCCCAAGACGCACCCTCGAAATGGAAATCCCATGACACACGCAACGAGTGAGGCCCCCACTCCTGACCGCGAGCCACAGGCCACCCGCCCCAACGTGGTTCCGTTCCGGTCGCGCATCCGTGACCGCAACCCGGGTCAACCGACCGACGCAGAGCTCCTCGACCGGTGCCGTCGCCGCGACGCCGAGGCCTGGAACCTGCTGGTCGCACGCTATGAACGGCTCGTCTACTCGGTCGCCCTGCGCAACGGCCTCGGCCCCGAGGACGCGGCCGACGTGACGCAGGGCACGTTCGTGACCCTGATCGACTCCCTGGACCGGATCCGCGACGAGGAGCGGCTGGCCTCCTGGTTGATGACGGTCACCCGCCGCCAGTCGTGGCGGGTGCGCAACCTCTCCCGCCGCCACGTCGACCTCGACACCGTGCCGGAGACCGCCGAGGACCCGCTCGGCGACTGGGACACGGTGGTGACCCTCCACTCCGCGCTGGCGCAGCTGGGCGGGACGTGCAAGGACCTGCTCCACGCGCTGTACTTCGAGGCGGAGAGCCCCAGCTATGCCGAGATCGCCGCCCGGTTCGGCCGGTCGGTGGGAGGCATCGGCCCGCTGCGCGGACGATGCCTGGAGAAGCTCCGCGACATCCTGACCGAGGAGGAGGCACGATGAACCGCAGCCCGAGCTTCGCTGAGCTCCTCGACCTGGCCGAGGGCCGGCTCGACGACGACCGCGCGCGGCTGCTCGCCGACCGGATCGCGGTCGACGACCAGGCCGCGGACACGCTCGCCTGGATCGAGCAGTTCCTCGCCGATGCCCGGCGGCTGCCGCTCCATGCGCCGCCCGCCGACCTCAGCGCCCGCCTGCGCGACGTGTTCGCCGAGCACCACGGCGCCCGTGCCGACGACACCTGGACCGACGCCGGGTTGCTGCACGACACGCGGGTCCAGGCGGCCGGGCTGCGCTCGGCCGGGACGCAGGACGCCGTGCACCTGGCCTTCGACAGCGCGTTCGGCCGGTTCGTGCTGGAGGTCCGCCGCGCCGGCGCCGGCACCGTCGATCTCGCGGGGTTGGTCCTCCTCGACCGGGACTCGGCGGGCGCGGACGTGAGCTTCCTCGAGGCCGGCGTGGTGCGCCGCGTCGCCCGGACCGATCGACACGGGCGCTTCGAGGCGCGGGACGTGCCCGCCGTGGTCGACGAGCTGCGCCTGGCTGCGGGGGCGGCCCGGGTGCGCACCGAGCTCGACCTCCGGCAGCTTTGACGTGCGCGCCGGACCGGTGTCGGAGGTGGCCGGCACCGCTGCTCGGCGAGCCCTCGGCCGGGACCTCGACCGGGACCTCGACGAGGCCGCCGCCGCCCTCCACCAGGACCCGGCGCGCTGTGCCGCGCTGATCAGTCGGGTGGAGCTGGCGCTCCGGGGGCATCGCGACCTGGAGCGGGCCGCACGCGTGCAGCAGCTGAGGGGAGACCTGCAGGAGGCGACGGGCCAGCGGATAGAGGCGCTGCGGTCCTACCAGACCGCCCGGCACAGCTGGCTCGCCGCCGGACGGCAGCTCGAGGCCCGCGAGGCGATGCTCGGCCGGACCCGGGTCCTGCTCGCCGCCGGGGAGTACGACGACGTGCTGGCCGCGGTCGGGCGGATCCAGGCCGGGCTCGACGAGCTGGGCCCGCCCGCCGAGCCGTTGACGACCCGGCTGCACCTCCTCGCCCACCAGCAGCTGGGCGACGCCCGCGCCGGCCGCGGTGAGCTCGAGGTCGCCCGCCGGCACTACGACGTCGCCGAGGAGCTGGCGCGGGACCTCGGGGACCCGCACCAGGTGGCGGAGCTCGGCCTGCGGCGCGGCACCGCACTGCTCATGGAAGGGCTGGCACACGCGGCGGTCGACGAGCTGCGGCGTGCGCGCCGGACCTTCCTCGAGGTCGGCTCGGCGCCCGCCGCGGCACGCACCCTGGTGCCCGTGGCCGCCGCCCTGGCCGTGATCGGTCACGTCATGGCGCCGCTGGAGATCCTGGACCGGGTCACCGGACAGCTGGTGGGCAACAGCCCGGCGCTCGCGGAGGTCGAGCTGGTGCGGGCCACGGTGCTGCTGCGGGCCGGCCTCGCGGCCGAGGCCCACCACCGGGCGGCGTCCGCCGAGCAGGCGTTCACCGCGCTGGGGATGATGGAGCGCTGCGCGGGAGCGGCGTTCGTCGCAGCCGCCGCGTCGCTGCGGCTGCGCCGGCCGGACGCTGCCAAGCGAGAGCTCGCCGTCGCCGAGCAGCTCTACGCCGAGTGCGGCGCGCGCGGGCTGCACGACCGGACACGCCTCCTGCAGGCCCGGGTGGAGCTGGCGGCCGGGGACCCGGCGGCTGCGGTCCGCATCGCCCGCCGGCTGGTCGACGGGGACGCCCCGACGAGCCGGCCCCTGGCGGTGCGCGCCAGGCTGCTGGTGGCGCGGGCGACCGACGACCCCGATGCCGCGGAGTCGATGATCGCGTCGGCCGCCGACAGCGTGGTGCGCCTTGGCCATCCCGAGCTCCGCCTGGAGCTGCGCCTGGTCCGGGCGCTCCATCATCGCCGGACAGGTCGCGCCCGAGTAGCGCTGGACGAGCTCCGCAGCGCCTACGAGCTCGGTCGCCACTGGTCGACCCGGTCCGCCGTCGGGGGCCTGTCCACCGACGACCTGTGTCTCGGGGAGATCACCGACCAGCTCATCGACGTCCTCCTCGAGCGCGGCGGGCACGCCGCTCACGTCGAGGCCTGGCAGCGGGCGGCAGTCGCGAGGTCCGCGTCGTTGGGTCCGTTGTCGGACCGGGCGCGAGGCTGGACGGTCGAGGGACCGGCGGAGCCCGTGGACCTGGACGAGCTCATCGACCGCGTGCACGACCGGCGGGCAGGGGCCGCTCCGGTGGTGCCGCCCGCCGACCTGCCCGCGGTGCCCGAAGGGCCGCTCATCGACTACCACGTGCTGGAGGACGACGTGGTCGCGTTCGTCGTCCGCGAGGGCCAGGTCCACGTCCGCCGGCTCGCCGGCGTGGCGGGGGAGAGCCGGCGCCACGTCACGTCCTGGCAGCAGGAGTGCGTGCTGCTCGCGGCGACCCGGCCGAGCCCCGGCGGGTCGTCGGCCAGCCTCGACGCGCTCTACGACCTGCTGATCCGGCCGCTCTCGGACCTGCTTGCCGACCTCGGGTCCGAGCCGCTCAGCGTCGTCGGACACCGCCACCTGCACTGGGTGCCGTTCGAGGCGCTGCTCGACGTGGCCGCTCCCTGGCGTGACCGCATCGTCTCCGCACCCCATCTCGCGCGATCGCAGCATCCCGCCGGACCGGCCGTGCCCGAGCCTGCCGCCGCGCGGCAGGACGCGCCGGCCCCGGCGGCCCCGGGGTCGGTGCTGGTGCTCGCGGTGCCCGACGACCACGCGCCCGCGATCGGTGCGGAGGCAGCCATGATCGCGGCCACGATGCCCGGTGCCGAGGTCCACGTCGGGGACGAGGCGACCCGATCGGTGCTCGCGACGCGCGCGGGCGGGACGGACGTGGTGCACCTGGCCGGGCACGGTGCCTTCCGCGACGGCAACCCGCTGTTCTCGGCCGTGCGGCTCGGCGACGGCTGGCTGCGCGCCGTCGACCTCCTCGACGAGCGGCTCGACCTCGGCGGCAGCGTCGTGGTGCTCAGCGCCTGCGGCTCCGGACTCGCCTCCGACGCGACGTCGCAGCCCGTCGGACTGGTGTGGGCGTGCCTTGCTGCCGGGGCGGGCGGTGTCGTGGCGGCGCTGTGGTCGATCGACGACGAGGTCACCCTGGCCCTGATGTCCCACTTCTACGAGCGGCTGGCCGCGGGCGACCACCCGCGCGAGGCGCTCGCGCGAGCGCGGCGCACGGTGGCGGAGCGGTGGCCCCACCCCTACCACTGGGCGGCCTTCCGCTACTTCACGCTGCCCGACTCGTGAGGCGGGCAGCTCGGGAAATCACCCCCCTTCCCGGATCACGCCACCCGGCCCGGCGCACCAGTGAGGCATGACCAGCAGCCTGGACACCGCGGTGGCGCCTGCGACCACGGCTGCCGGGCCGTCGCCACGACCACAGGAGCCACATCCCTTGGCCAGCTCGCCCGACGACCACGACCGCTCGCCCGCGGAGGACCTCGACGTGGACTGGCCACCCCACGTGCCGCACCGGGAGATCGACGCCCTGATCGACCGCCTCCATGCCGGCGCGACGGTCGACCCGGCGGAGGCCTACCGGCTGCTGCGGCTGATCGCCAAGGAGGCCCAGCGGCTGCGCGCCATGTCGCTCCGGCTCACCACCGGCCGGCTCGCCGAGGCCGACCGCGAGGCGCAGCAGATCATCGCGGAGGCGCTCGGGCACGCCGACTCGATGCGCTCCATCGGCCTGCGGGTGCTCAACAACCGCCTCGACGAGTCCGAGCGGGTGCTCGCGACGCTCCGCGAGGCGTTCCGGGTCGAGCTGCGGGCCGCCGAGTTCGCAGAGGTCGCCGACGAGCGGTGGCGGAGACCGGGCCGGCACCCGGCCGACCAGCCGGCCGACGAGCTCGCCGAGGACGACGAGCGCTGAGCCCCCACCCCGATCCCGGGCGCCGGCTCAGCGCGGCAGGCCGCTGGCGCGCCAGGCCCCGCGCCCGTGCGGCAGGGAGCGACCGGGAGCCACCCGCATCCGGCGTGCGGGCGCGGCCCACTCCGAGCGGGGCGGCTCCGACGCCGGGGCGCCCCCGCCGAGCGCCGAGAGGACCGCGACGATGACCGCGACCTCCTCCGGCGTCGTGCTCGGGGTCACGATGCGCAGCAGCGGCGCGGTGCTCTGCTCGTCTGTCATGGGGTCCTCGGGTCTCGGCGCCGGCTCAGAGCGGGATGTTGCCGTGCTTCTTCGGCGGCAGCGTCTCGCGCTTGGTGCGCAGCAGGCGGAGGGCGCGGACGACCTCCACGCGGGTCTCGTGGGGCATGATCACCGCGTCGATGTAGCCGCGCTCGGCCGCGATGTAGGGGTTGGCGAGCGTGGTCTCGTACTCGTCGATCAGCTCGGCGCGCTTCGCCTCGACGTCGCCGCCCTCGGCCTCGACCGCCGCGAGGGTCTTCCGGTGCACGATGTTGGCCGCACCCTGGGCGCCCATCACCGCGATCTGCGCGGTCGGCCAGGCGACGTTGATGTCGGCGCCGAGGTGCTTGGAGCCCATCACGTCGTAGGCGCCGCCGTAGGCCTTGCGGGTGATCACGGTGACCAGCGGCACGGTGGCCTCGGCGTAGGCGTAGATCAGCTTGGCGCCGCGGCGGATGATGCCCAGGTGCTCCTGGTCGACGCCGGGCAGGAAGCCGGGCACGTCGACGAAGGTGAGGACCGGGATGTTGAAGGCGTCGCAGGTCCGCACGAAGCGCGCCGCCTTCTCGGAGGCGTCGATGTCGAGCGTGCCGGCGAACTGCATCGGCTGGTTGGCCACGACGCCCACGGAGCGTCCCTCGACCCGGCCGTAGCCGACGATGATGTTGGGCGCGAACAGCGGCTGGACCTCGAGGAACTCCTCGTCGTCCAGCACCGACGTGATCACGTCGTGCATGTCGTAGGGCTGGTTCGGGCTGTCCGGGATGATCGTGTCGAGCGCCCGGTCGGCGTCGGTCAGCTCCATCTCCGCGGCCTCCTCGAAGACCGGCGGCTCATCGAGGTTGTTCTGCGGCAGGTAGGACAGCAGCGCCTTGACGTACTCGATGGCGTCCTCCTCGTCGGAGGCCATGTAGTGGGCGTTGCCCGACTTGGTGTTGTGGGCCCGGGCGCCGCCGAGCTCCTCCATGGTGACGTCCTCGCCGGTGACGGTCTTGATCACGTCGGGTCCGGTGATGAACATCGCCGAGGTCTGGTCGACCATGATCGTGAAGTCGGTGACGGCGGGGGAGTAGACGTGGCCTCCCGCGCAGTTGCCCATGATCATCGAGATCTGCGGGATCACGCCCGAGGCGTGCACGTTGCGGCGGAAGATCTCGCCGTACAGCCCGAGCGAGACCACACCCTCCTGAATGCGGGCGCCGGCGCCCTCGTTGATGCCGATGATCGGGCACCCGGACTTGATCGCCAGGTCCATCACCTTGGTGATCTTCTCGCCGTAGACCTCGCCCAGCGAGCCGCCGAAGACGGTGAAGTCCTGGGAGAAGACGCACACCTGCCGGCCGTCGATCGTGCCGTAGCCGGTCACCACGCCGTCGCCGTAGGGACGGGTCTTCTCCAGCCCGAACGCCGTCGAGCGGTGCCGGGCGAGCTCGTCGAGCTCCACGAAGGAGCCCTCGTCGAACAGCATCTCGATGCGCTCGCGGGCGGTCTGCCGCCCCTTGGCGTGCTGCTTCTCGACCGCCTTGGCCGAGCCTGCGTGCACGGCCTCGTCGAGCCGGCGCTCCAGGTCGGCGAGCTTGCCGGCCGTGGTGTGGATGTCCAATTCAACCTGGTCTGCCTGTGCTGCGGGCTCAGCCTGGGCGGTCAACGTGGCCTCCTCGATCTGGACGCCCGGGGTTTCCTCGGGGCGTCTGCTGCGACAGGGTAGTGGCTGTGACGAACGGCCTGACCCAGCACCCTGATCGTGGACCCCTGGACGCGGAGCGACTGGCCGAGGCCTTCACCCTCGTCCCCGACCTGGGCCTGGAGCTGCAGCCGGAGGCGCCGTCCACCAACGAGGTCGCCGCGCAGCGAGCGAAGGCCGGTGCGCCGGAGGGCCTGGTCGTGGTGGCCGACCACCAGGTCGCCGGGCGCGGACGGCTCGACCGCACGTGGGAGACCCCGCCCGGCACGGCCGCCACGTTCTCGATGGTGCTGCGTCCGTCGGTGCCGGCATCGTCCTGGCCGTGGCTGCCGCTGCTGGTCGGGCACAACGTCGCGAAGGCGCTGACGTCGCTCGGGTACGACGCCCGCGTGAAGTGGCCCAACGACGTGCTGCTCGACGGCACCCGCAAGGTCGCCGGCATCCTCGTCGAGCGCGTGGAGACCCCCGACGGGCCGGCGGCCATCGCGGGCGTGGGCATCAACGTGGCGATGACGGCGGACGAGCTCCCCGTGCCGACCGCCACCAGCCTCGCGGTCGCCACGGGCGGCTCGCCGACCGGAGCACCGGACCGGACCACGGTGCTGCTCGCGGCCGTGGCGGCGATCCGCGAGGGGTACGACGTCTGGCAGGCCGGCGGCGACCAGGGCACCTCGCGGCTGGCGGCGTCGTACCGTTCGCAGTGCGCGACCCTCGGGCAGCAGGTACGGGTCGACCTGCCCGGCGGCGGCACCCTGACCGGCCGCGCCGTCGACGTGGACGACGACGGCCGCCTGGTCGTCGAGACGGCGGACGGGGTCGAGCGGGTCGGCGCCGGCGACGTGGTGCACGTCCGGCCGGCGGATTTGATGGGATGATCCTCCGGTGGCCATCTCCCAGAAGCTGCTCAACCCCGGTGAGCGCCTGATCATCAGCACCCGCCAGCACCCGAAGGCGCTGTTCGTGCCGATCCTGCTGCTGCTGCTGCTGCTGGCCGCGGCCGTGGCGGTCCAGGTGCTGGCCGACGTGCAGGTGGTCACCTACATCGTGTGGGTGCTCGCGATCCTCGGCATCCTGTGGTTCACCGTCCGTCCGTTCTTCGTGTGGCTGACCACCGTGCACGCCTTCACCGACCGGCGGATCATCACCCGGCAGGGCATCATCACCCGGCGGGGCCACGACATCCCGCTGGCCCGGGTCAGCGACATCTCCATCGAGATCAACCTGATCGACCGCCCGTTCGGCTGCGGCAGCCTGCTCATCGCCGACGCGTCGACCCACGGCATGGTCCGGCTCAACGACATCCCGCACGTGGAGGCCGCGCAGCGGCAGCTCAACGAGCTGCTGCACGAGCTGCACCGCGGTCCCAGCGCCCGCCGCGCCGACGAAGGTGTCTGAGGACGGCGCCGGGCGCGAGCTCCTCGCCGAGGAGCCGCGGCTGACCGCCGCCGACGTCGCGGAGCGGGCGGGCATCCAGGTCGAGAAGGCGCGACGGCTGTGGCGCACCCTCGGCTTCCCGGAGCACGGCGACGCCCGCGCCTACACCGAGGCGGACGTCGCCGCCCTGCGGCTGCTCGTCGACGTGCTCGCCGACGGCTTCCTCGACTTCGAGGCCTCGCTGAACGTCGCCCGCGGCGTCGGGCTGACCATGGCGCGGCTCGCGGACTGGGAGGTCGGCGAGCTGGTCCAGCACGCGGAGGAGGCCTTCGCCGAGCGCGGCGAGGAGGGCGGCAGCGCCAGTGCCTGGCTCGTGGAGCAGTACGGCGCCCGCTTCGAGCAGCTCCTGATCTACGCCTGGCGGCGTCACCTGGCGGCCGCCGTGGCGCGAATGGACTCGGTCCGCGCCATCGACGCCGACCCGCACACGACCGACCTCACGGTGGGGTTCGCCGACATCGTCGGCTTCACCGCCCTCTCCAACGAGGTGACCCGCGAGCGGATCGGCGAGCTGGTCGAGCTGTTCGAGGCCCGCTGCGGCGACGTCATCGCCCGCGAGCAGGGCCGGCTGATCAAGAGCATGGGCGACGCGGTGCTCTTCGTGAACGACAGCCCGCTCCGCGCGTTCGCGACCGCCGAGGGAATCATCAACGTGATCGGTCGCGACCCCCGGATGCCCGACGTCCGGGTCGGTCTCGCCTCCGGCGGCGTGGTGCTGCGGCTCGGCGACGTCTTCGGTCCGCCCGTCAACCTCGCCGCCCGGCTCACCCAGGTCGCGCGCCGCAACCGCATCATCGTCGACCACGCGACCGCGGAGCTCCTGCCCGCGGACCAGATCGAGGCCCGGCCGCTGCCCCCGCGTCCGGTCCGCGGCTTCGGCGTGGTGGAGCCCGTCGCCGTACGCCGTCAGTGACGCCGATCGGCCCGCGCCGCTAGGCAAAATTCTCCGCGTTTCCCCTCGGCGACAGACCGGCGAACCTACCTTGACCCTGTGATCGAGGTGCAGGACGTACGGGTCGATCCCGCGGCCCGTCGCGCATGGCGCGGGGAGCGGGAGGTGGTCCTGTCCCGGAAGGAGTTCGACCTCGTGCACGCCCTGATCGCCCGCGCCGGCTCCGTGGTCACCCGCGAGGAGCTGATGCGCGACGTGTGGGGCGTGAACTTCTGGACGTCGTCGAAGACGATCGACGTCCACCTCGGGTGGGTGCGCCGCAAGCTGGGCGACGACACGCGCCAGCCGCGGCTGATCACCACCATCCGCGGGCAGGGCCTCCGGTTCGAGACCGGCGAGGAGGCCGACCTCACCGGTTCGGCCTGAGCCCGGTCGCATAGGGTGCGGGCCGTGCGCGCGACGGACCCAGGACCCGCTCCCCGCATCGCCGTCGTCGGCGGCGGCCAGCTCGCCCGGATGATGGCGCAGCCCGCCGTGGCACTGGGGGTTCCGCTCCGGCTCCTGGCGGAGGCGGAAGGTGTCTCCGCGGCGCAGGTGGTCCCCGACCAGCTCGTCGGCGACTACCGCGACCTGGCGACGCTGCGACGGGTGACCGAGGGCTGCTCCGTGGTCACCTTCGACCACGAGCACGTGCCGACCGAGCACCTGCGGGCCTTGGCCGCCGACGGCGTGGTCGCCCACCCGGGGCCGGAGGCGCTCGTGCACGCCCAGGACAAGATCGTGATGCGGGAGGCGATGACCCGGCTGGGGGCCCCGCAGCCCCGGTGGGCGGTGGTCGCGTCCGACGGCGACGTCGAGGAGTTCGGCCTGCCGTGCGTCCTCAAGGTGAGCCGCGGCGGCTACGACGGCAAGGGCGTCTGGGTGGTCCGCACCGTCGAGGACGCGGCGGAGCCGCTGGCCGCGGCGGAGCGCAGCGGCGTCCGCCTGCTCGCCGAGGAGCTGGTCGACTTCCGGCGCGAGCTCTCGGCCCTGGTGGCACGGTCGCCGAGCGGGCAGGCGGCGGCCTACCCGGTCGTCCACACAGTTCAGGTCGACGGCGTGTGCAACGAGGTGGTGGCGCCGGCTCCCGACCTCGACGACGCGCTCGCCTCGTCCGCGCAGCAGCTCGCCCTGCGGATCGCCGGGGAGCTCGGTGTCACCGGCATCCTGGCCGTCGAGCTGTTCGAGGTCGCCGACGCCGACGGACGGCCACAGGTGCTGGTCAACGAGCTCGCGATGCGCCCGCACAACACCGGTCACTGGACGCAGGACGGAGCCGTCACCAGCCAGTTCGAGAACCACCTGCGCGCCGTGCTCGACCTGCCGCTCGGCTCACCCGAGCCGCGCGCCCGCTGGACGGTGATGGTCAACATCCTCGGGGGTGAGGACCCCACGGTGGGCCGCCTGTACGACGGCTACCCGCACGCCCTCGCGCGCGACCCGCGGCTGCGGGTGCACCTCTACGGCAAGGACCTGCGGCCGGGTCGCAAGGTCGGCCACGTCAACGTCTACGGCGACGACCTCGACAACTGCCTGGAGCGCGCGCGCCACGCCGCCGCGTGGTTCCGCGGCGACCTCGGCGACGAGAGCGAGTGACCCCGCCCGGCGTCCCGGCACTAGGCTCCGCCGCATGACTGCGCGCGTGGGCATCGTGATGGGCTCCGACTCCGACTGGCCGGTGATGCAGGAGGCCGCCGACGCGCTCGGGCAGTTCGACGTGGCCCACGAGGCCGACGTGGTCTCCGCCCACCGGATGCCCGAGGAGATGCTCGCCTACGGCAGGGAGGCCGCCGGGCGCGGGCTCTCGGTGATCATCGCCGGGGCCGGCGGGGCGGCCCACCTGCCGGGCATGCTGGCCGCGGTGACGCCCTTGCCGGTGATCGGCGTGCCGGTGCCGCTCAAGCACCTCGACGGCATGGACTCGCTGCTGTCCATCGTGCAGATGCCGGCGGGCGTCCCGGTCGCCACCGTCGCCGTCGGCGGCGCGCGCAACGCCGGCCTGCTCGCCGTACGCATCCTGGCGGCGACGGACCCGGCGCTCCAGGATCGGATGCGAGTGTTCCAGGCCGACCTCCGGGCGACCGCACAGGCGAAGGGCGCCGTGGTCCGCGGTGACCGCGACCGCGGCACCGGGCTGCCGCCGATCGTGGAGTAGACCGAACGCGTGGTGGCCTCCCGCGTGCTGCGTCCGGGACGCCTCGTCGGCATCGACGTGGCGCGTGCCGTGGCGCTGGTCGGGATGATCGCGACGCACGTCCTCGACAGCCACACGCCGTCCGGTGGGCTGACCCTCACCCAGGAGCTCGCGGGTGGCCGCGCCTCGGCCCTGTTCGCGGTGCTCGCGGGGGTGAGCCTCGCCCTGGTGAGCGGTGGGGTGGAGCCGTTCCGCGACCGCGACCCGAGGCGCACGATCCTCGGGCTCGCCGCGCGGGCCGTGCTGGTCGCGCTCCTCGGCCTGGCGCTCGGCGAGCTGGAGAGCGGGCTGGCCATCATCCTGGCCTACTACGGCGTGCTCTTCCTGTTGGGCCTCCCGTTCCTCGCGCTCCGCGCCCGCAGCCTCGCGGCGCTCGCCGGGGTCTGGCTGGTGGCCGGCCCGGTGCTGTCCCACCTGGTCCGGCCGGAGCTCCCGGAGCGGGAGTGGACGAGCCCGGACTTCTCGCGCCTCGCCGAGCCGGGGTCGCTGCTGGCGGACCTGCTCCTCACCGGCTACTACCCGGCCGTGCCGTGGCTCGCCTACCTCCTGGCGGGCATGGCGCTGGGCCGGACCGACCTCCGTGGCTGGCGCGTGCCCGCTCGGCTGGTCGTGGTGGGCGCGGGCCTGACCGGCCTGGCGATCGCGGTGTCCCGGCTGTGCACGTCGAGCCTCGCCGTGCGCGAGGCGATCCACCCGTGGGGTCCGATCACACACGACGAGCTCCTCGCCGTGCTGGCCGAGAGCCAGCACGGCAGCACCCCCACCGGCGGTCCGTGGCAGTGGCTGCTGGTGGCCTCGCCGCACTCGGCGACCCCGTTCGACCTGGCCCAGAGCATCGGCAGCGCGCTCGTCGTGATCGGCGTCGCGCTGCTCCTGGCCCACGTCCTGCCGCGGGCCGGGCGGGCCGTCCTCGCCGTCGCCGGCGGGGCCGGGACGATGACCCTCAGCCTCTACTCGCTGCACGTGGCGATGCGGACGCCTCAGGTGTGGCCGCCGGAGCGGCCCGGCACGTTCGTGTGGCACGTGGCGGTCGTGCTCGTGGTCGGCGCCGGTTTCGTCGCCTGGGGCCGGCGCGGCCCGCTGGAGGTCGTGGTCGGGTGGCCGGCCCGGGCCCTCCGCCCGGTCACCGCGAGGGGCCGGGCCACTCGATCTTCGGGCACGCGTCCATGACCATCAGCAGCCCGGCGGCGGTGGTGCGCTCGAACGCCGCGGCGTCCACCACGCCGAGCTGGAACCACACCCCCTTGGCGCCGACCGCGACCGCCTCGTCGGCGAACCGGCCGGCTGCGTCCGAGCGCCGGAAGACGTCGACCACGTCGACGGCGAACGGGACGTCGGCCAGCGTCGGATAGCCCTGCTCGCCGTGCACCGTCGGTGCGTCGGGGTGGATGGGCACGATCCGCTTGCCGACCTGCTGGAGGAAGCGGGCGACGCCGAACGCGGCGCGGCTCGGGTCGTTCGAGAGCCCCACGATCGCCCAGGTCTCCAGGTCCTGCAGCATGGTGGCGATCGCGGTCGGGTCCTGCCAGTTGGTGACGCGGGTCACGGAGCACCTCCGTCGATGGGTGGCCGGGGTCCTCTCCAACGTAGCGATTACTAGGATTTCCATGTGAACCCCGACTTCCCCGCCTACCAGCTGCCGGACGAGCACCGGGCGATCCGCGAGGCCGTCCGCTCCCTCTGCGAGGCGAAGGTCGCGCCGTTCGCCGCCGAGGTGGACGAGCAGTCCCGCTACCCGCGCGAGGCCGCCGACGCGCTCCTGGCAGCCGACTTCCACGCCCCCCACGTGCCCGAGGAGTACGGCGGCGCGGGGGCGGACGCCCTGGCGACCGCGATCGTCATCGAGGAGGTCGCCCGGGTCGACGTGTCCGCCTCGCTGATCCCCGCGGTGAACAAGCTCGGCTCGCTGCCGATCCAGATCGGCGGCTCGGAGCAGCTGAAGAAGTCGTACCTGACGAGACTCGCCGCGGGTGAGGGCTTCTCCTACTGCCTCTCCGAGCCCGACGCGGGGTCGGACGCGGCGAACCAGCGGACGCGCGCCGTGCGCGACGGCGACGACTGGGTCCTCAACGGCGTCAAGCGGTGGATCACCAATGCCGGCGAGTCCGAGCTCTACACCGTGCTCGCCACCACCGACCCCGAGCTGCGCTCGAAGGGTGTCTCGGCGTTCGTGGTGGAGAGGTCCGACGAGGGCGTCTCGTTCGGTGCGCCGGAGCGCAAGCTCGGCGTCAAGGGCTCGCCGACCCGCGAGGTCTACCTCGACAACGTGCGGATCCCGGGCGACCGGCTCATCGGCGAGGTCGGCCGGGGCTTCGAGTACGCCATGCGCACCCTCGACCACACCCGGGTCACGATCGCCGCCCAGGCCGTCGGCGTGGCCCAGGGAGCCCTCGACTACGCCCTCGGCTACGCCAAGGAGCGCCAGCAGTTCGGCAAGCCGATCGCCGACTTCCAGGGCCTGCAGTTCCTGCTCGCGGACATGGGCATGAAGGTCGAGGCCGCGCGCCAGCTCACCTATGCGGCCGCCGCCCGGTCCGAGCGCGGCGACGCCGACCTCACGTTCTTCGGCGCCGCAGCCAAGTGCTTCGCCTCCGACGTGGCGATGGAGGTCACCACCAACGCCGTCCAGGTGCTCGGCGGCTACGGCTACACCCGCGACTACCCCGTCGAGCGGATGATGCGCGACGCGAAGATCACCCAGATCTACGAGGGCACCAACCAGGTGCAGCGGATCGTGGTGGCCCGCCAGCTGCTGGCCGGCATCCAGAGCGAGCTCTGAGCCCGGCCCGCCGACGGTCTCGCCGACGGGCCGGCTGACGGTCCGGCTGCGGGCGCCGTACCCTGCCCGGGTGCTGACGTCGCTGCGCCGCGGGATCGCCCGCGCAGGTCTCGACCCGGTGCCGGATCCCGGCCGGCTGCTCGCCGAGTCGACCGGACGGGTGCGTCCCGTCGCCGGCAAGCGGGTGCTCGTCACCGGCGCCTCGTCCGGGGTCGGGCGCGCGGCGGCGCGGCTCCTGGCGCGCCACGGGGCGACCGTGCTGACGGTCGCCCGGCGTGCGGAGGAGCTCGCCGCCCTGGACGCCGAGATCGCCGACGCCGGCGGGGCGTCGTACGCCTTCACCTGCGACCTCACCGACGGCGCGGCGATCGACCGGCTCAGCCGCGACGTCCTCGACCGGTTCGGCGGCGTGGACGTGCTGGTCAACAACGCCGGCCACTCCATCCGGCGGTCCGCGGCCGACACCGTGCCCCGGCCAC
Source organism: Nocardioides proteolyticus (assembly GCF_051280635.3). Classification (NCBI taxonomy): domain Bacteria; kingdom Bacillati; phylum Actinomycetota; class Actinomycetes; order Propionibacteriales; family Nocardioidaceae; genus Nocardioides; species Nocardioides proteolyticus. The sequence continues at coordinate 84,173 of NZ_JBNBPO030000019.1, forward strand.
ACGACCACGAGCGGCTGATGCGGCTGAACTACCACGCCCCGGTGCGGCTGACGCTCAACCTGCTCCCTGCGCTGCGCGAGAGCCGCGGTCAGGTGGTCAACTCGTCCACCTGGGGCGTGCCCGGAGGGCTCATGCCGATGTTCAGCGCCTACCACGCGTCCAAGTCCGCGCTCGCGGCGTTCGGTCGCAGCCTCCAGGCCGAGGAACGACGCCACGGGATCGCGGTCACCTCCCTGCACTTCCCGCTCATGCGCACCCCGATGATCGCGCCGACGCCGGGGTACGACGCCCGTGCCGCCCTCGAACCGGAGGACGCGGCGCACTGGGTGCTGACCGCCGTGCGGCACCGGCCAGCCGAGCTGATGCCCGCCTATGCGACCGTCCTGTCGGTGGCCGGCGCGATCTCCCACCGGCTGAATGAGCGGATGGTCGGCGCGGCCAGGCCGTGAGTGCGGTAGGGTGCCGCAACAGGGGTAACTCTTGCCCCGCAACCTCGTTGGACCACCTAGGTAGGTCCCGCGGGGGACCACATGGGGAACCGAGATCGCCACCGGGAGGCGCCGTGAAGCGCATGTTGATCATGTTGGGCGTGCTCGCCGCGGCGCTCGTCGCAGCGCCGCCCGCGCAGGCCGAGCCCTACTCCCCGCTGCCGACCAGCTGCACGATCGACGTGCCGGTGCACGTCGCGGGCAAGCGCGTCGTCTTCGAGGCCAGCGTCGACACCACCAACGGCACCGCGGTGACCGGCACCGTCGAGATCAGCGTCGCCCGCGGCGGGGGTGCGGCCCGTGCCGCCCAGGTCGCCGGCGGCCGCGAGGTGTGGGAGACCACCGCCCGCTACGACGGCGACACGCTCCGCGTGGTCGGCCCCCGGCTGCGTCCGGGCCAGTACATCGCCTCGATGCGGTTCACCCCTGACAACGAGCTCTACGGCTCCTGCACCGACGCCGTCGGCTTCCGCGTCGGCGCGGCGGGCGGACCCGGCGGCGACCGCACTCCCGACGCCGCAGGCCTGCCTAACACCGGCGGCCCGCACCTGACGCTCCTGCTGCTGGGCCTCGGCCTGGTCGCCGTGGGCGGCGGCGTCGCGGTCCGGGCGCGCGCCACCGCCTGACGCGCGGCCCCGCAGCTCTCGCCCCGAGCGGGCGGGCACCGGCGTCCGGAGGGGACGTCAGGAGGGACTGATGATGACTCGGATCGACGAGCCGCCGGTCGAGCAGACCCGCGTACGACGCCGCCGGTCGCGGCCCGCGGTCGAGGGCGACGACAAGGCCGCGCCCTCCCGCCGCCGTCGGATCACCTTCTGGCTCGGCTGCGGGCTGATCGCGGCCGGCGTCGCCGTCCTCGCCTGGGTGGCCTGGCAGTTCTGGGGCACCAACTGGCAGTCGCAGCAGCGCCACGACGAGGTCACCAGTGCGCTCGAGGACGGTTGGGGCGACGGACATGACGTCGTGCGCACCGAGTTCGGCAACGCGAGCGCCATCCTGCACGTGCCCCGGTTCGGCAAGGACTTCTCCGTGCCGGTCCTGGAAGGGTCCTCCGACGAGGTGCTCGCCGCCGGCGTCGGCCACATGGAGGACACCGCCGCCGGGCAGAAGGGCAACTACGTCCTCGCCGGCCACCGGGTCACCCATGGCGAGCCGTTCGCCGACTTCCCCGAGCTGCGGCCCGGTGACGAGATCATCGTGGAGACCCGCGAGGCGACGTACACCTATGAGCTCGACACGGGTGGCGAGGACCTGATCATCCCGTTCACCGAGGTGTGGCCGCTGGACGAGAGCCCGGTCAACCCCCGGGAGGGCGGCACGCAGCCGCCGGACGACGCGGGCGACCACCTGATCACCCTGCTCACCTGCTCGGAGATCTTCCACACCGACAACCGCTCGGTGGTCTTCGGTCACCTCGTGAAGACCGAGCCGGTCCAGGGCTGAGCGCCACTAGCATGGCGAGGCACCCCGGCCGCTCCACCGCGGCCGCCTGACCCGGGAGGTCCGATGCCCTCGCTGCGCTGCCCCTGTGACGTCACCCTCCGGGGCGACACCGACGACGAGCTGGTCGAGAAGGTGCAGGAGCACCTCGCGGCCGAGCACCCCGGACGGGAGTACTCCCGCGAGGAGATCCTGTTCATGGCGATCTAGAAGACGGCCGGCAGCTCCGAGGCCTTCCCGGTGAACCGGGGCTCCCGCTTCTCCAGGAACGCCTGCACGCCCTCCTTGCCGTCGGCGAGCGAGGTCCAGTACATCGCCAGGGAGTCGCTGAGGTGCGCTTCGAGCGGCTCGGCGGCCGCGCTGTTGCAGTAGAGCAGCTGCTTGGCCAGGCCCAGCGCGACCGGCGAGCGACCCGTGACGAACGAGCGGGCCAGGTCCTGGGCCGCCGGCAGCAGCTCGTCGGGCTCGTGCACGCTGCGGAGAAGCCGGCCCGCCAGCGCCTGCTCGGCGGTGAGGATGTCGGCGGAGTAGACCCACTCCAGCGCCTGCTGGATGCCCACGATCCGCGGCAGGAACCAGCTCGAGCAGGCCTCGGGCACGATCCCCAGCCGCCCGAAGACGAACCCGATCCGGGCCTTGGTGGAGGCCATCCGGAGGTCCATGGCCAGGGTCATGGTCGCCCCGATGCCGACCGCCGGGCCGTTCACGGCGGCGATGACCGGCTTGGGCAGGGTGTGGATCGCGAGCGTCACCTTCCCGCCGGTGTCGCGGATGCCGCTGTCGTAGGGCTCCTCGTCGTACGACGCCCGGAACTCCTCGGGAGTCGGTCGCAGCTCCTCGTCGAGCCCGAACACGTTGCCCGCGGCGTTGAGGTCCATCCCGGCGCAGAAGGCGCGGCCCCCGCCGGTGACCACGACCGCCTTCACCGCGTCGTCGCGGGCGTCGGTCAGGAAGACCTGCTCGAGCTCGCGCGCCATGGTCAGGTCGAACGCGTTGAGCGCGTCGGGCCGGTTCAGGGTCAGGGTGGCGACGCCGTCGCCGTCGACGTCCCAGAGCAGGGTCTCGTACAAGGGTTCTCCTCGGGTCCAGGGGTCCAGGGTTCAGGGGGGCCGGTGGTCCGGTCGGTGCGGGTCAGTCGGCGAGGCCGGTGGCGGTGCACAGGCGCTTGGTGATCTCGTCGGTCTTGTCGGTCGCGACCTTGTCGAAGAGCCGCCCGGCGCGCTCGCGGTCCCAGCTCGCGTCGCCGCCGGCGAGCGGCACGGTGCAGGACTTGCCGACGTCGGTCATCGCGAGCGCCCAGCGGCCGGCGTCGACGGGGCCGGTGCCCTCGCCGAACCGGAAGAAGTCGGGCACGGCGCTGTTGAGCTGCCACCAGCGAACCGGGTTGAGCACCGACCACGGCGAGAGGACCTTGTCGCCGACGGCCGCGACCACCTCCCGCTGCTGCTGCACGCGGGCGAGGTCGGACAACGGGTCGTGCTTGCGGGCGCGGGCGTAGGCGAGGGCGGTCCGGCCGTCGACCTCCTGGCAGCCCTTCTTGACGTTGAGGCCGGAGTCCCGGTCGCGGATCCGGCGCTTGGGGCAGATCTCGATCCCGCCGACGGCGTCCACGACGCCGACCAGGCCGCCGAAGCCGATCTCGACGTAGTGGTCGATGCGCAGCCCGGTGGCCTGCTCGAGGGTCTGCACCAGCAGCTTGGTGCCGCCGCGCGAGTAGGCGGAGTTGATCTTGTGCACGCCGTGGCCGGGCATCTCCAGAGGGGAGTCGCGCGGGATGGAGATCAGGGTGTTCGGCCCGTCGCCGGTGTGGAGCAGCATGATCGTGTCGGTCAGCTCGCTCTGCGCGTCGCCGGTGTGGAGCCGCCGTCGCTCGGCCTTGGAGAGGCCGGCCCGCGAGTCGCTGCCCACGAGCAGGTACGTCGTCCCCGGCTGGTCCTCGGGGCGGTTGCCGGACGGCTCGAAGTCGACCTTGTCGACCTGGCTCCAGGTGAACAGCGGCACCGCGATGGTGAAGGCCAGCCACACCACGAGCAGCCCGACCAGCGCCTTGACCCAGGTGCCGGGACGCCGCCAGCGGCCGGGGCGGGTGCCCCGCGGCGGTGGCGGAG
>NZ_JBNBPO030000020.1:0-87147 GCF_051280635.3 Nocardioides proteolyticus
ACGCGGTCACGGAGGTGGTCCAAGTGCGCAGCATTAGGGCCAGCCCTCGTATAGCCCGGGGGGAGGGCCGCGGAGGGGGCGCCCCTCCACAGGAAGTGAGCGGTCAGTCGCAGGCGGGCGCAGGCGCGATGGCACCCGTGGTGCCGTCGATGGTGCTGGCGGCGGTGATGGTCGACGGGCCGTCGGGGTCCTCACGGAGGAAGCCGCCGGTCGTCAGGCCACCGACCGTCGCCGGGTACGCGTCGTTCTCGGCGTAGTAGGCCTCGACCGCGGTCTCGACCGTGCGGATCTCGGTCCGGCATGCGGCCTCCTCTCCGTTGTCCGAGATGCCGCGGACGGAGAAGACCACGATCGCGGCGAGCACGCCGAGGATGATGATCACGATGAGCAGCTCGATGAGCGTGAAGCCGGACTCGTCACGGCGGAGGCGGCGGGCGCGGGAGAGGGCGTTGTGGAGCATGGCGGATCCTTCGGAAATCGGGAGAAAGGGAGCAGCCCCGAGCGCTGACTCGATGAGAGCACCGGCCCTCGACCGGCTTTCGGGAATTCCGAGAGAACAGCCGATTTCTTAACCATGACGCCCGTTTGTCTATACCGATGACCGGATTTCTTTTCCGTATTCCCGTCATAAAGCCCGGCGGGCTCGAACGACGGCGGAGATATCGGTCTAGCGTTCTAGACCGATATCGCTACATCACCTCGCGGTGGCGACCCACGGCAGCAGCAGCTCGTCCCAGAGGTCGGCGTTGGCCCGTCGGAAGAACCCGTGGTGGCCGATCCGTCGCCCGTCGAGCTGGCGCGGCGAGTAGCGCTGGCGGACCTGGTCGGCGTTCACGTACCAGTCGTGCAGGTGGCCGATGCTCTGCCCGCTGAGCAGCTCGTCGTCCTCGAACGACAGCGACATCAGCGGCGCCTTGACCGCCGCGAAGAGGTCCGGTGCGTCGGGGTGGTCGGCCTGGAGGTACTCGGGGTGGCGGCACCAGCGACCCCACTGCCGCATCACGCCGGTCGGCACGTCGTCGAGCAGGCGCAGGCGCGAGCCCGGGTAGTAGCCGGCGACCCGGGTGGCCAGCGGCACCACGACCGCCCACAGCAGCGGCGCGGCCCACCGGATCCGCGGGACGTTGCGCCGCCAGTAGCCGTCGCCGGCCGCCACGGTGATCACCTGCGCGAGCCGGCCGTGGTCGACGAAGGGCACCATCTGGCCGCCGAGGCTGTGACCGACCCAGGTCAGCGGCAGGTCGTCGTCGGTCCCGTCGGCGAACCACGCGAGGGCGTGCGCGGCGTCGGCGATCCACCGGTCGACGTCGGCGGTCTCGGCGCGCATCTGCGCCGGGCCGCCCATGCCGCGGTAGTCGAGCGTGGCCACGCGGAACCCCTGCGCGGCCAGCCAGCGGCAGAAGGCCGCGTAGTACGCCGCGGGCGTCGCCATGGCGGGGGCGAGGAACACCGCCCCGCGCGCCGGACCCTCAGGCTCGAAGACGTGCACCGACAGCTCGCGCCCGTCGTCGGCGACGACCGGTGCCAGCGCCGGCGCCAGGTCGTTATGACGAGTGTTATATCCCATGCCGGGAGGATATGACGGTCGTCATAGACGAGGCAATAGGATGGGCGGCATGGCGCGCGACACACGGTCCCGGATGGTCATCGGCGCTGCCCGCATGGTCGGCACCCGGGGCCCCGGCGGCACCAGCCTCCGCGAGCTGGCGAAGGAGGCCGGGGTCCCCCTCGGCTCGACGTACCACCACTTCCCCGGCGGCAAGCGGCAGCTCGTGGACGAGTCGGTGCGGTTCCTGGGCGACCACGTCGCCCGCATCATCGACTCCTCCAGGGAAGGAGGGGTGGAGGCGGCCCTGGACGCCCTCGTCGCCCAGTGGCGGCGGGTGCTCGAGGACAGCGGCTTCCGCACCGGCTGCGCCGTGCTGGCCGTGGCCACCGAGGACGACCCGGAGCTGCGCCAGACGGCCACCGACGTGTTCGCCATGTGGCAGGAGCACCTCGTCGCGGTGCTCGTCGCGGCCGGGACGGACCCCGCGCGGGCGCCGCGGCTCGCGCGCACCGTCGTCGCAGCGGTCGAGGGCGCCGTCGCGCTCTGCCGCGCGGAGCGCTCCGTGGCTCCGCTGGAGGACGTGAGCCAGGAGCTGCGGCTGCTCCTGGAGGCCGCGCGCTAGGAGGACGCCGGCCGTCGCGCTGCGGTGTCGCCGGCGGGAGCCAGCGCCTCGACGTGGCGGCTCATCTGCTTCTTGACGAACCGGATCGCCGGGCGTGGCGCCAGCTTGATCGCCAGGCTCATCAGCTTGGCGTCCGTGCCCACGTAGACGTGCAGCCGGTCGCGCTCGATGCCGGCCAGCATGGCCCGGGCCGCGTCGGGCGCCGAGGTCATCCGCGCCGCTGCTCCCTCGACCTCGGACTCCTCCGGCCGGTCGAGCCCGGAGTTCTCGGTGATGGACGTGTCGACGGCACCGGGGAAGATCACGGTGACCCTCACGTCGGTGTCCAGCAGCTCGGCGTACAGGCCCTCGGTCAGCAGCTTGACCGCCGCCTTGCTGGCGCCGTAGACGGTCTGCCCCGGGAAGGGGAAGAAGCCGCCCATGCTCGCCACGTTGGCGATGTGGGCCTCGGGACGGCGCAGGAGCACGGGCAGGAACGCCCTGGTCATCGCCAGGGTGCCGAAGTAGTTCACCGCCATCACCCGCTCGATCGCGGCGTCGTCGAGGTCGACGACGGGCACGAACGGCTGGATGATGCCGGCGTTGTTGACCAGGCCGTCCACGGCTCCGTGCGCGGCCTCCACCGCGGCGGGCAGCGCTGTCACGGCATCGCGGTCGGTGATGTCGGCGACGTGCGTCGAGAGCCGGTCACCGGCGCCCGCCGCCTCGGCGACGGCGGCGAGACCGTCGCCGTTGCGGTCGACCGCGGCCACCCGCGCGCCGCGGTCCAGCAGCGCCAGCACGAGCTCGCGCCCCATGCCGCTGCCCGCGCCGGTGACGACCCAGACCTTGCCGTGGACCTTCATCGCGTTCCTCCTCGCCCGCGGCCTCGGCCGCCCGGCCGGGCGCCTGGCCATGGGTCGAACAGTCTCCACGATGTCGGCGCCAGCCAATAGGCTGGCCGCCGCGCGGGGCCGAGGGGTCCGCCGGACAGACACCGGAGGCGACGTGGGGATCGAGTTCAGCGGCGTGGGCAAGACGTACGCCGACGGCACGGTCGCGGTCGCCGACTTCTCCTGCACGGTCCCCTCCCACCGCACGCTCGCCCTCGTCGGCTCGTCCGGGTCGGGCAAGACGACGTTGATGCGGATGGTCAACCGGATGGTGGAGCCCACCACCGGCACCGTCCTGATCGACGACCAGGACGTCCGCGGGCTCGATCGCGTCGCCCTGCGCCGCTCCATCGGCTACGTGCCGCAGGCCGGCGGCCTGCTCCCCCACCGCCGGGTCGTCGACAACGTCGCGACGGTCCCCGTGCTGACCGGCACCCCGAAGCGCAGGGCCCGCGAGGAGGCCAACGGCCTGCTCGAGCTGGTCGGTCTCGACCCGGCCCTGGGCAGGCGCTACCCGGGCCAGCTCTCCGGCGGCCAGCAGCAGCGGGTCGCGGTCGCCCGGGCGCTCGCCGCCCAGCCCAACATCCTGCTGATGGACGAGCCCTTCGGAGCGGTGGACCCGATCGTGCGCCGCGACCTCCAGGACCAGCTGCTCGAGCTCCAACGGCGGCTGGGCAAGACGATCGTGCTGGTCACCCACGACGTCGACGAGGCGTTCCGGCTCGGCGACGAGGTGGTCATCCTGAAGACCGGGGGCGTCGTCGCACAGGCCGGCACTCCCCAGCAAATCATGGCCTCGCCGGCCGACGACTTCGTCCGCGATTTCATCGGCGCCGACCGCGCCGAGCGCAGCCTGGGGACGGTCGTCGTCGACGGTCGCTCGGTCGTCGTCGACGGTGACGGGCGCCCCGTGGGGGTCCTCGGTTGACCTGGCTCTCCGCGAACCGCGACCACGTGCTGGGGCTGCTGCTCCAGCACCTGCTGCTCGCGCTCCCCGCGGTGCTGGTCAGCGTGGTGGTCGCGCTCGTCCTCGGGCGCGTGGCCTGGCGCTGGCCGCGGGTCGGCGGTGCGGTGCTCGGCGCCGCGAGCCTGCTCTACTCCGTGCCGGCCCTGCCGTTGCTCATCGTGGTGCCCGTCGTGCTCGGCATCCCGCTGCGGTCCGGGCTCAACCTGGTCATCGCGCTGAGCATCTACGGCACCGCGCTCCTCGCCGGCACCGCCGCCGACGCGTTCCGCTCGATCGACCAGGGCGTCCGCGAGGCGGCCCAGGCGATGGGCTACTCCCGGGCCGGGCTGCTGTGGCGGATCGACCTGCCGCTCGCCGTGCCGGTGCTGCTGTCCGGCATCCGGGTCGTGATGGTCAGCACCGTCAGCCTCGTCACGATCGGGGCGCTCGTCGGCATCCAGAGCCTCGGGAACCTGCTGACCGACGGGTTCCAGCGCGGCATCCAGGAGGAGATCGTCACCGGCGTGGTGCTCACGATGGCCCTCGCGATCGCCCTCGACGGCTTGCTTGTCCTCGCCGGCCGGCTGCTCACCCCGTGGGCCGACCGGCGCAGGTCGTCCCGACCGCTGAGGTCGCTCGGCGGCGCGGAGGTGGCAGCGGGATGAGCCTCTTCGGCGACGCGCTGGCCTGGATCGGCGACCCGGCCCACTGGGGCGGGCCCGGCGGCATCGACACCCGCCTGCTCCAGCACCTCTGGGTGTCCTTCGCCGCCGTCGGCGTCGCGGCGGCCCTTGCGGTTCCGCTCGGCATCCTGATCGGCCACACCGGCCGCGGACGGCTGGTGGTCGTGGCCCTCGCCGGCGCCGTCCGGGCCGTGCCCACCCTCGGCCTGCTCACCCTGCTCGGCCTGGCTCTCGGGATCGGCGTCGACGCCCCCCTGATCGCGCTCGTCGCCCTCGCGTTCCCGTCGCTGCTCGCCGGTGCCTACGCCGGCGTCGAGTCCGCCGACCGGGGCGCCGTCGACGCCGCCCGGGCGATCGGCATGAGCGAGCTGCAGCTGGTGACCCGCGTCGAGGTCCCGCTCGGGGCCGACGTCATGCTCGGCGGACTCCGGGCGGCCACCCTGCAGGTCGTCGCCACGGCCACCCTGGCGGCGTACATCTCCGACACCGGCCTCGGCCGCTACCTCTTCGCCGGGCTGAAGGCCCGCGACTACCCCCAGATGCTGGCCGGCGCCCTGCTCGTCGCGGCGCTGGCACTCGTCCTCGACATCGCACTGGACGCCCTGCAGCGCAGCACCCGCGCCCACAGCCGTGCCCCCCGCTCCCGCCGGCCCACCGGGGCCGGACAACTGGAAGGAACACCATGACCCGCACCCGGATCGGGCTGGCCCTGGCCGCCGTCTCCGCGCTCACGCTGTCCGCCTGCGGCGACTCCGACCCGCTGAGCTCCGGCGACAACGACTCCGAGACGATCGTGATCGGATCGCAGGACTACTACTCCAACGAGATCATCGCCGAGGCCTACGCCCAGGCGCTCGAGGCCGAGGGCTTCGAGGTCGACCGCCAGTTCAAGATCGGCCAGCGCGAGGTCTACCTCCCCGAGATCGAGTCCGGCTCGGTCGACCTGTTCCCGGAGTACACCGGGCCGCTGCTGCAGTACTGGGTCGCGGACACCGAGGCCCGGCTCGCCGACGACGTGTACGCCGAGCTCGAGGACGCCACCCCGGAGGACCTCCGCGTCCTCGAGCAGTCGCCCGCCACCGACCAGGACTCCTACGTGGTGACGCGCGAGTTCGCCGAGAAGTGGGACCTGGAGACGATCGAGGACCTCGCCGACGTGGACGAGCCGCTGACCTTCGGCGCCAACTCCGAGGCCGAGGACCGCCCCAACGGCCCCAAGGGCCTGAAGGAGGCCTACGGCGTGGACGTCGCGTTCACCCCGATCGAGGACGGCGGCGGCCCGCTCACGGTCAAGGCGTTGGAGAACGGCGACATCCAGCTCGCGATCATCTACACCGCCGACCCGCGCATCAAGAGCAACGACCTGGTCACGCTCGAGGACACCAAGGGCCTGTTCCTGGCGTCGCACGTCGTGCCGCTCGCGAGCGACGACGTCAGCGAGGAGGCCGCGGAGGTGATCAACGAGGTCAGCGCGGCGATGAGCCCCGAGGACCTGGTCGACCTCAACGCGCGCAGCGTGGACGAGAAGCTCCCCGCCGAGACCATCGCGAAGGACTGGCTGGAGGAGGAAGGCCTGCTGTGACCGGGGCGACGGGCGACGGCGAGGGCCTCCCGGCGCTCGCCGTCACCGGCTCGACCGGCGCGCTCGGGCAGCAGGTCGCCCGGGCGCTCGCGGAGGCGGGCGTGGCGCAGCGCCTGCTGGCCCGCTGCCCCGGTCGCGCGCCGGTGCTCCCCGGCGCGGTCCCGGTCCCCGTCGACTACGGCGACCGTGCGCTGGCCCTCCAGGCCCTCGAGGACGTCACGACCCTGCTGATGGTGTCGGCCTCCGAGGCGCCCGACCGCGTCGCGCAGCACCTCACCTTCGTCGACGCGGCCGCCGAGGCCGGCGTGCGGCACGTCGTCTACACCTCGTTCCTCGGCGCCTCGGCCGACTCGGTGTTCACGCTGGGGCGCGACCACTGGGCCACCGAGCAGCGGATCCGCGACAGCGGCATGGGGTTCACCTTCCTCCGCGACAGCCTCTACCTCGACTTCCTGGCCGACCTGCCCGGCGACGACGGGGTGATCCGCGGACCCGCCGGGCAGGGCCGGGTCGCCGCCGTGGCGCGCAGCGACGTCGCACGGTGCGCGACCGCCGTACTGCTGGCGCCGGAGGCGCACGCCGGCGCCACCTACGACCTCACCGGACCGGAGGCTCTCACCCTCGACGAGGTCGCGCAGGCGCTGTCGGCCCACACCGGCCGCCGGGTCACCTTCCACGACGAGACGGTGGCGGAGGCCTACGCCTCGCGGCGCCGCTGGCCGGCGCCCGCGTGGCAGTACGACGCGTGGGTCTCCACCTACACCGCGATCGCCGCCGGCGAGCTTGAGCAGGTCAGCGACCACGTCCGCACCCTGACCGGACGCGACCCGCTGACCCTCCGCCAGTTGCTCGCCGAGCAGGACCGGTGACCCGCCTCAGGTGATCTCGGGCAGGTTTTGCTCCACCCCGAGCAGCGCGCGGAACGGGTCGCCGCACCGCTCCAGCCGGTCGAGGACCGTGCGGATCGTCCACCGGTCGGGCCGGAGGCCGGGGTCGTCGAGCTCGTCCCAGCCGATCGGGACCGAGACCGGCGCCTCGCGGGCCGGCCGGGTCGCGTACGGCGCCACCAGGGTCTTGTTCACCGCGTTCTGGGTGTAGTCCAGCCGCGCCAGACCGCCCCGCGCCCTCTTCTCCCACTTCCAGCTGACCAGGTCGGGCAGCACCTTGCCGACCGTGCGCGAGAGCCGCTCGGTCCACGCGCGGGTCTCGGCGAAGCTGTAGCCGGCCCGGATCGGAACCCAGATCTGGATCCCGCGCTTGCCGGTCACCTTGGCGCGACCGGTCACGCCGAGGTGCTCCAGCGCCGTCCGGTGCAGCCGAGCCAGCTGGAGCAGCTCGTCCCACGTGGTCGACTCCCCCGGGTCCAGGTCGATCAGCGCGTAGGTCGGCTCGTGCATCGCCGTGGTCCGGGAGGTCCACGGATGCCACTCCAGCGCGCCGAAGTTGGCGGCCCAGACGAGAGCGGCGGCCTCGTCGACGACCAGGTAGGTCCGCGTCTCGCCGGGATCGGCCTCGGGGTTGTCCCAGCGCGGCAGCCACTCCGGCGCGTGGGACGGCACCTCCTTGTGCCAGAACCCCTTGCTGTCCGCGCCGTCGGGATAGCGGTGCAGGTTGACCGCCCGGCCCTCGAGGTAGGGCAGCGAGAGCGGCGCCACCCGGGCGACGTACGCCAGGAACTCGCGCTTGGTCACCGGCGGATCCCCCGGAAAGAGCACCTTGTCCAGGTTGGTGACCTTGAGCCGGCGACCGAAGACCTCCCAGGTGCCCTCGTGGCCGAGCTCCTCCAGCGCGGCGATCGCCTCGTCCGGCACGGACTCCGGCAGCAGCGACACCTCCGCCTCCGCCGCCGGCACGCCCGAGCGCCACAGCCGCGCCGGGTCCGCCTCGACCTCCTCGTTGGTGCGACCGCTGACGACCGATCGCGGGTGCTCCTCGGGGTCCCACCCCGGCACCGCGTGCGCGTCCTTCTTGTGCAGCAGCAGCCACTGCTCGCGCTCGCCGTCGCCCTTCCCGCGGCGCACCAGGACCAGCCGGCCCCGGAGCTTCGCACCGTGCACCTCGGCGTGGAGCTCGCCCCGCCGCAGCTGCTCGGCGGGGTCCTCGTCACCGGCCGGCGACCAGGTGCCGGTGTCCCACACGATGACGTCCCCGCCGCCGTACTCGCCCCTGGGGATCACGCCCTCGAAGTCGATGTAGTCGATCGGATGGTCCTCGACGTGCACGGCCATCCGCCGCACCGACGGGTCGAGCGTGGGCCCCTTGGGCACCGCCCAGCTCACCAGCACGCCATCGATCTCGAACCGCAGGTCGTAGTGCAGCCGGCTGGCGCGGTGCCGCTGCACCACGAAGCGACGCTCGGCACCGCCCGTCGGGCCACCGCCGCCGGCGGGCTCCGGCGTCCTCCGGAAGTCGCGCTTCCGCCGGTACGTCGCCAGGTCGCCCATGCGTGTGCGGTGCCCGGCGGCCACCGAGCCATACGCCGGGCTCGGCGGCGGCCCGCCGCTGGACCTAGCGGGGACCGTCGGGGTGGATGCTCCGGGTCTCGGCGCGCGCGTACTTGCGCGGCAGCCAGTCGCGGACGTAGACCTTGGGCAGCGCCTTGGCCACGGCGAGTGCGACGAACATGACGGTGTTGAGCGCGACGAAGGCGGCGAGCACCGCGAACCACTCGGTGCGCAGCACGTCCTCGGGAAGCAGGATCCCGAGCGGGGCGAGCAGCGGCGCCATCAGCCGGCCACCAGCGTCGCGTCGGTCTCGACGCCGTTGCCCCAGGCGGCACGCCGGCCGCTGGAGATGTCGACGATGCCCTTGAGGAAGACGGCGTTGAGGTAGAGGGCGTAGAGCAGCTCGGGCAGCACGAGCGCCGCGACGACGCGCGCGCCCCAGCCGCCCTGCCAGACGGTGACCACCCGTTCGACGGAGAACACCAGACCCATCCCGAGCCAGAACGGGAACCAGATCCAGGCGTCGAAGGAGACGGTGAGCACGAGCATCATCCCGACGTAGCCCATCAGGGCCAGGGCCCCGTAGCCGATGCCGAGCTGCTGGGCCCAGTAGCGGAAGGTCTGGGGGCGGACGCCGTAGGCGCCCAGGTTCTCCAGCGCGCCCCGCTGCCAGCGCAGCCGCTGCACCCACAGCGCGCGCCAGGTCGCCATCACCTCGGTGACGACGCGGCACTCGGCGGGCGACATCATCAACGCCCCCAGCGTCTTGAGCGCGAGAGTGATCTCGTTGTCCTCGGTCAGCACCAGGGTGTCGTAGACATCGCCGTTCACGCCGGGGATCGACCGGCCCCGCTCGGCCGCCACGGCGCGCAGGGCCCGCGGCCGGAACACCGTCGCGGTCCCGGTGAGCACGTAGACCCGGCCGCGCCGTCGCCGGATCTCGCGGGCGTAGCGGGTGAACTCGTTGCGCTGGAACTGGCCGAGCACGCCGTGGCCGTCCTCGCCGTAGAACAGCCCGCCGATCGCCATCAGGGCACGGTCCTCGGTCATCCGGCGGACGACTCCGGCGAGGAAGCCGTCGTCGAGCTCGGTGTCGGCGTCCATCACCATGACCAGGTCGTTCTCGCCCTGCTGGGGCAGCAGGCCGGCGAGCGCCTGGTTGAGTGCTCCGGCCTTCTTGCGCGTGTTGCCGACGGTCTCGAAGACCTCCACGCCCATGGAGCGGGCGATCTCGGTGGTCCGGTCGGTGCAGTTGTCGGCGACGACCACCACCCGGTCGGGCGGGCTGGACTGCCGGAGCAGCGAGGTGAGCGTCGCCTCGAGGCGGGACTCCTCGTTGTGCGCCGGGATCAGCACGGTGATCGTGACCGGCCCCGCGAACCGGCCGCGCGTCTCGGCCATGACGACCTTCGGCGCGAGCGGCTGGTGCGCCCGGTCCTCGCTGCGTCGTGCCGAGTCGGTGACGCGGCGCTCGAGGGCCGCCACCCCGGCGGCGAGGAGCAGGGCCAGCCCGACGGCCGCGGCGAGCACGCCGAGGGTGGGCACCTCGGTGTCGTAGAAGAACTGCCACGTCCCGAGGATCACTCCCTGCGCAGGGTCGTCGGCGTAGCCGGCGGCCGAGCCGGACACCGACCAGCCCACCAGGACCGCCCCGCCGAGGGCCGCGCAGATGATGAGCAGACCGACGTAGCGTTGCAGTCTCATGGGGTCACGCTAAGGCGACCTCCGACCGCCCCGGACGGCTTCCCCGCAGCCCTGACCGATCGGACGGACCCGCCGGGACCAAGGTCCCGACCTTCGGCGTTGGGACGGTCCCGCGCCGGTGGCGTTCCTACACTTCCAGCACCTGACGCACCCGCGTCGGGCCAGCAGAGGGAGAACGCCATGGGGTCGCACTCGGACGACCACGCGTCGGGCGACGGGAAGCGGCTCCGGCTGATCATCGAGGCGGCGCCCAACGCCATGATCATGGTCGACGAGCGTGGGCGGATCGTCCTGGTCAACTCCGAGGCCGAGCGGTCGTTCGGCTACACCCGTGACGAGCTGCTGCGGATGGGCATCGACGAGCTGGTCCCCGAGCGGGCCCGCAAGGCCCACCGCAGCTTCCGCGACGCCTACTTCGCCGACCCCGACCGCCGCGGCATGGGCGTGGGCCGCGAGCTCTTCGGGCTGCGCAAGGACGGGACCGAGCTGCCGATCGAGATCGGCCTGAACCCGATCGACATCGACGACGAGCACTTCGTGCTCGCCTCCATCATCGACATCACCGAGCGGCTGGACGGCCAGCGCGCCGAGGCGTCGGCCCGGGACGACGTGCTGCGGCGCTCGATCCTCGACACCATCCCGTTCAGCATCCTCGCCACCGATCCCGCCGGCCGGATCGTCACCGCCAACCCCGCGGCCGAGGCGCTGCGGGGCTTCCTGCGCGAGTAGCTGATCGGCGCCTGGCTCACCGAGATCGACGCCGAGCCGCGCGAGGCGCGGCTCGACGGGACCGTGGCGCTGGAGCGCGACGACCACGACGTCGAGTGGCGCTACCGCCGCAAGGACGGTACGACGGTCGTGGTCAGCGAGGCCGTCGTCGCGCTCCAGGACGAGGCGGGCCGGACGACCGGTCACCTCGCGGTCGCCTACGACATCGCCAAGCGGGTCGAGGCGCGGGAGCGGATCGAGCAGATGCTCACCCACGACGCGCTCACCGACCTGCCGAACCGGGTGCGGCTGATGGACCACCTCGCCGCGTCGTGCGCCGCCGCCGCCCGCGCCGGGAGCGAGGTCGCCCTGCTGCTGCTCGACCTCGACCACTTCAAGCGGATCAACGACTCGCTCGGCCACGACGTCGGCGACGCGCTGCTGCGGCAGGTCGCCGAGCGCCTCCGCGCCTGGGTGCGCGACGGCGATCTCGTCGCCCGGCTCGGCGGCGACGAGTTCGCGGTCGTGTTCCGCGACGTCCATCCCGTCGTCGACCTCACTCCGCGGATCGAGGAGCTGCTCCAGGCGCTGCTCGCGCCGGTGGAGGTGATGGGCTACGAGCTCATCGTCACCGCGAGCATCGGCGCGGCCGTCTTCCCGTGCAACGGCTCGGACCCGGCGACGCTGCTGCGCCACGCCGACACCGCGATGTACCGGGCGAAGGCGTCCGGCCGCGACGGTCTCCAGTGGTTCCACCCGACGATGATCGAGGAGACCCAGGACAAGCTGGCGCTGTCCGCCGCGCTGCGCCAGGCCCTGGGCCACGGCGAGCTCTCGATCGTCTACCAGCCGCAGCTCGACCTCTCGTCCGGTCTCGTCGTCGGCGTCGAGGCCCTCGCCCGCTGGTGGAGCCCTGAGCTCGGCTCGGTGGCGCCGGACCGCTTCATCCCTGTCGCCGAGGACAGCGGCATGATCCACGACCTCGGCACCTGGGTGCTGCGACAGGCGTGCACCGACGTGGCGCTGCTCCAGGACCAGCTCGACCAGCCGCTGCGGCTGGCCGTGAACGTCTCGCCCCGACAGCTCCTCAAGAGGGGCTGGGTCGACGAGGTGGAGAAGGCGGTGGCCGACGCGGGACTGGCGCCCGACCAGCTCGAGATCGAGGTCACCGAGGGCCTGCTCGTCGAGGACCGCGGGGATGCGGTCGAGAAGCTCACCGCCGTGCGCGAGCTGGGCGTCAAGGTGGCCGTCGACGACTTCGGCACCGGCTACTCCAGCCTCGCCTACCTCAACACGTTCCCGATCGACAAGATCAAGATCGACCGGTCGTTCGTCCACGGCATCTCGGGCGACGAGCCGGGCTCCGCGATCGTCGACGCCATCATCGTGATGGCGCACGCCCTCGGCATGACCGTCGTGGCGGAGGGCGTGGAGAACCGGGTCCAGGAGCAGTACCTCGCCGCCCGCGGGTGCGACGAGGTCCAGGGCTACCTCTACAGCCCCGGCGTGCCGGCGGCCGACCTGCTGACCAAGGCCCAGGTGCGCGCCGGTGCCCGGCGATCGGCCCCCTGAGCAACCGCCGCGCTGGGTGCCTCGGGTGGCGCCCGTCGCCGGCGGCACCGCCGTACTGATCGCCGGAGTCGTGCTCGTCGCGTGGGCGCGCGGGCCGGAGCCGGCCCACGACTGGGTGCCGTCGCTGACCGCGATGAAGGTCAACTCGGCGCTCTGCGTCCTCGGCGCCGGGCTCTCCCTCCTGGCCAACCGTTCCAGCCGGCGGGGCCTCGCGCTGGCGGCCCTGGTGCCGCTCGTCCTCGGAGGTCTCACCCTGGTCGAGTGGCTCGGCGATGTCTCGCTCGGCATCGACGAGCTGGTCATGGACGACCCCCGGCAGGCGACGGCCCCGGGCCGGCCGTCCCCGCAGCTGGCCGCGGCCGTGGTGATCTTCGCCGTGGCCAGGCTCGCCTCGGCCTCGCACCGGGAGCGGGTCGGCCGGTTCGGAGGCGCCGTGACCGCGCTCTTCGCGATCGCCGTGGTCGGCCTGGAGACCGGCTACCTCTACGGGGCGCCGGAGGTCACGTCCGCGAGCAGCGGAGCCACGATGACGCTTCCGTCCGCGGCCGCCGCGCTGGTGCTCCTCGTCGGGCTCCTCGCCCTCAACGCCCACCGCCGGCCGCTCACCTACCTCTGGCACCGGGGCCTGACCGGGACTCTGACGCGCAGCGTGCTGCCCGCCGTCATCCTCGTGCCGCCCGCCCTCGGCATGGTCCAGATCGCCGGTGAGGAGCGCGGCTGGTACGGCCTGCACTTCGGCGTCGCCGTGTTCACCGCGTCGATGATGGTGGCGCTGGCCGTCGTCGTCACCGTCACCGCCCGTTCGGTGCAGGCCGCCGAGGCCGAGGTGGACGCCGCCACCGCGCAGCTGCAGTCCTACCTCGACGCTGCACCCGACGCGATGGTGATGGTGGACCGGCTGGGTGTGATCCGGTACGCCAACCCCCAGGTGCTCGACCTCGTCGGCTACCGGCCCGAGGAGGTGGTCGGACGCCCGCTCGACGACGTGCTGACGGCCGAGTCGCAGCGCGAGCACGCGCGGTTGCGGACCTCGTTCACCGAGCGCGGCACCCACGGCCGGTCGCGGTCCGGCGTGGACCTCGCGGTGCAGCATCGCGACGGCCGGACCATCGCCGTGGAGGTCACCCTCGGTCCCGTGAAGACGTCGCAGGGTCGGTGGGTGGCGGCCGCGATCCGCGACGTGACCGAGCGACGTGACGCCGAGCGCGCGCTGCGCGACGCCGAGCAGCGCGCGCGGTTCCTCGCCGACCACGACCCGCTCACCGGGTTGTGGAACCGGCGGCGGTTCGAGCGCGAGCTGGCCACCGCGGTCGAGTCCTCCCTCGGCAGCGGAGCGCTGCTGATCATCGACATCGACCACTTCAAGGCCGTCAACGACACGCTGGGTCACCATGCCGGCGACGAGCTGCTGAAGGCGGTCGCCCGCCGCCTGACCGAGTGCGCCGGCCCGCACGGGTCGGTCAGTCGGATCGGCGGTGACGAGTTCGCGGTCCTCCTTCCTCGCAGCGACCGGCTGGAGGTCGACCGCATCGCCCGGCAGGTCGTGGGCGCGGTGCGCGCGTGCGCCGGCGTGCCGCCGCTGGATGCGGTCGTGGACCCGGTCGGCGCCTCGGTCGGCGCCGCCTGCTTCGACGACCTGGCGGCCACGGAGCGGACGCGGCGTGGAGTGCTCATCCGTGCCGACGAGGCGCTCTACGAGGCGAAGCGAGCGGGCCGCGGCCGCCACTCCGTCGCGGCCCTGCGGCCCGCCGCGGGGTGAGGACCCCGTCCTCGCCGGACCTCGGCGAGGGGCCGGTCAGGCGACGACGCCGACCGTCTCGGGCTGGAAGCCCGGGAAGACCTGGGCCGACGAGGCGCCCATCCGCCTGACGGCCACCTCGGCCAGCACGCTGCGGTAGTCGGTGGTCACGGAGAGGTCGCCGTTCACCGTGTTGGTGAGGCCGGGCCAGCGGCCGTAGTAGCCGCCCTTCACTCCTGCTCCGAAGAGCATCATCACGTTGCCGTGACCGTGGTCGAGCCCGTTGTTGGCGTTCTCCTTCGTACGACGCCCGAACTCCGAGAGCGTCACCAGCGTCACCTTCGAGGCGAGCGGGCCGAGGTCGGTGAAGAACGCTGCGATCCCGGCCGCGAGCTGCTTGGTCATCCGCTGCATGTGGCCCCACTCCAGGGTGCCGAGGTCGACGTGGTGGTCCCAGGAGCCGTAGTCGATCGCGATCACCTCGGCGCCCACGTCGCCCCGGACCGTGCGGGCCGCGGAGGCGAGGGCCTCGCCGAAGCCGCCGCGCGGGTAGACCGCGCCGTTGGCCGGGGCCGTGGCCGTCGCCCGGACCGGCTCGAAGTCGTCGATGGCCTGCATCGCCGCCCGCGCGCCCGCACCGAGCGGCCCGGGCGCACCCGCCCACATGGTGCGCATCGAGCGCGGCCGGCGGCCGGCGGTGTCCCACTTGTCGGCGCCGGCGAGCCGCATGTCCCGGACGTTGCTCACCGCGACGCTGGGCTGCGGTCCGGCGAGCGACATCGGGGTGACCGACTCGCCCAGCTGGATGGCCTGGAGCGGGTTGTCGTAGCCGTCCCGCCCGATCAGGCGGTTGAGCCAGCCCACCCGCGCGTCGGATCCGGGGTCGGCGTCCTCGACCTGCTCGATGGCGGCGAAGTGCGAGCGGTTGGGCACCGGCAGGCCGGTGGCGTGGACCGCGGCCATCGACCCGGCGCTCCACAGCGGCATCAGCGGCTCGAGGAACGGGTGCAGGCCGAAGAAGCCGTCCTTGGCGAGCAGCCGGGCCGACGGGACGGCGAGCCGGGGACGGGCCTCGTAGTAGACGGGGTCGCCGTGCGGCACCACCAGGCTCATGCCGTCGACCGCGCCCCGCATCGACAGCACCACCAGCACGGCCGGCGCCGAGCGGGTCGCGGCGTACGACGTCTGCACGAACGCCGACCCGAAGGCCGCGGTGGTGGTGAGCCCCGCGCCGGCGGCCAGGGCACCCCGGAACAGGCCACGGCGGGAGATCCCCCGCTCCAGGCTCGCGTACTCGGGGCAGGCACAGCTCTCGGTCGTCATCACGTCACCTGGTCATGTGGGCTGGGGAGTCGAGGAAGACGGTCAGCAGCCGCGCCATCTCCCACTGGACGATGCGGTGCTGGGAGGTGATCACCTCGGCGGGCCGGCAGCCGGTCGCCTCGCAGGCGACGCGCAGCAGCAGCGACGTCGAGGAGCGCCCGAGGATCGTGCGCGAGAGGTGGTCGACCAGGTGGTCGAACCGCACGCGCGACCGCGGCAGCCAGCTGACCGGCTTGCGGTAGGCCACCCCGACCGTCGGGTACCACCCGCCGGAGAGGGTGTAGTGGATGTCGAGCGACGCCAGGAAGCGCGAGGTCGACGACCACGCCGCCGCCGTGTCGGGACGGCCGTCGGGACGCTGCCAGGCGAACGGCTTCATCCCCAGCGAGCTGCACTGCCACAGGATGGCGTTGGCGGCCGAGCTGTCGGTGCTGCTGGCGGGCCGCGCGGTGAACCGGGCACCGAGCGCCCGGTAGGTGGCGACGACGTCCTCCGACGGCGTGCGCACCTTCTGCCCGGCCGAGCGCTTGAAGGAGGTGGTCGCCACGAGCGCCTTGAGCACCGGCCGGATGGCCGTGCCGTTGTCGAGGTACACCTTCGCGAGGTGGGCGACCAGCGCGTCGGACGGGGTGTCGGACACGAACCGCTGGGCGAGCTTGCGGGCGATCCGCCGCGCCGTCGCCGGGTGGTGGGCCAGGTAGCGCAGGTAGGCGCTGAGCACCGGCCGCCCGTCCGGCTCGCTGTTGGCGTGCTCGAAGCCCATCACCTTGACCGGTCCGGTCCAGTGCCGGGCCGGGTCGTACCAGTACCGCCAGTCCGACCAGATGCCCATCCGGTAGCCGGTCAGGATCCGTGCCGAGGCCTTCACGTCGTCCTCGGTGTAGTTGCCGACGCCGACGGTGTGCAGCTCCAGGAGCTCGCGGCCGAGGTTCTCGTTGGGCGCGCTCTTCGAGGAGTTCGCGTTGTTGAGGTAGACCGCCATCGCCGGATGGGTGATCGCGGCCTCCAGCAGCTGGGCGTAGCTGGTCAGCGCCAGGCTCCGCACCGTCTTGCCGTACGACGTGCGGAACGGGCCGACCTCGCCGTTGGCGGGCACGTGCAGGTGGTGCTCCCAGAACTCCGCCATCACCTCCTGCACCTGGCGCTTGGAGCCGTAGCGGCGCACCATCGCCCAGCACTGGTAGTTGGCGTCGGCGCGCCAGAACTCCTCGACGTTGTCCTTCTGGCGCTGCCAGATGACGTCCTCGGAGGCGTTGATCGACACCCACCAGTCCGACGTGGCGTGGTACCAGCTGTCGTCGTACTTGTAGCGGAGCTGCTTGTCGAACCACCGCGTGAACCCGCCGGCCGAGGCCACCTGCCGGTAGAGGTACGGCGTGTAGCCCGCGGTGAACCGCTGCAGGGCGTGCAGCGTGGCCGGCCACGGGACCCGGGTCCGCGCGTAGGCGCGCGGCCGGTAGGCCGCCTCCGCGGGCGAGGCCGCGAGGACGGTCGCGGCACCGGCTGCGGGCACGACCGCCGATGCGGCGACGAGCGAGCGGCGTGAGGTGGTCACGTCCGTCGATCGGCCCCGCCCCGTCGGGCCTGAGTGGTCGGCCGGTCCCGATCGGGTCCCGGCGAGGTCTGAGCCGGGTCGGAACCGGTTAACGCAAGGCCATGACCCGCTTCGGCTTCCATGCCAGCCACGAGCAGATCGATCCGGCCCGGCTCCTCGCCGACGTGCAGCATGCCGAGCAGGCCGGCTTCGAGATGGCGATGTGCTCCGACCACTTCGCGCCGTGGAGCAGCCGGCAGGGACACTCCGGCTACGCCTGGTCGTGGCTCGGTGCCGCGCTGGCGACGACCGGGCTCACCTTCGGCGTCGTCAGCGCGCCGGGGCAGCGCTACCACCCGGCCGTCCTGGCGCAGGCCGTCGCCACGCTCGGGTCGATGTTCCCCGCACGGCTCTGGGTCGCGCTGGGCAGCGGCGAGGCGGTCAACGAGCACATCACCGGCACCGGCTGGCCGCGCAAGGAGACTCGGGTCCGACGCCTGGAGGAGTGCGTCGACGTGATCCGGCGGCTGCTCGAGGGACAGGAGGTCAGCCACGAGGGCCTCGTCGCGGTCGACCGGGCGCGGCTGTGGGAGGTGCCGGACCCGCGTCCTCGGCTCGTGGCTCCCGCCGTCTCGGTGGCGAGCGCCGCCCGGGTGGCCGCGTGGGGCGAGGGCCTGGTCACCGTCAACCGGCCGCCGGAGCGGCTGCGCGAGGTCGTCGCGGCCTACCGCGACGCCGGCGGGCGAGGCCCGCTGGCCCTGCAGGTGCATCTCTCCTGGGCGCCGACCGAGGACGAGGCCGAGGCGATCGCCCACGACCAGTGGCGGAGCAACGTGTTCGCCGAGCCCGTCGCCTGGGACACCGAGACGGTCGAGGGGTTCGACGAGGTGTCGGCACACGTGGGGCCCGCCGCCGTACGCACCGTGGTGGACGTCTCCGCCGACCTCGGCTGGCACCGGGACCGGCTCGCCCGCTATGCCGAGCTGGGCTTCGACGAGGTCTACCTCCACCACGTCGGGCAGTCCCAGGAGCGGTTCCTCGACACGTTCGGCGAGAAGGTCCTTCCCGACCTGTCGCGCGCCTCCTGAGCCGGGGCGTTCGGCCTCAGCCGGCCTGCCGGAACTTCGTGTACGTCGCCATCCGGATCGAGCGGCCCTTGGTCTGCGCGTCGTTGCCGCCCTGCTGCATCCACCGCCACCCTCGGCCGAACCACAGGTAGCCGTCGACGAGCCGCAGCGCGTCCCGGCGGAGCTCCGGGCGGTTGCGGGTCAGGCCGACCTTGCCCGCCTCACGACCGACCGGGTTCCAGGTGGGTCGGTGGCCCAGGGTCTGGCAGACCCGCTCCGTGCGCGACCGGCACGTCGGGGTGTTGTCGAACTGGTAGTACAGGTTGCCGGTCGAGCGGAACTTGCGCCCCCAGCGCGCGTCCCACTGCTTCCAGGTGAACGGGGTGCCGTTGTCGGCGGTGTCGATGACGGCCTTCTTGCCGCGGATGCCGTGCCTGGCCAGCGCGGAGCTGAGCCTCTTGGCGAACGCCACGTTGTCGGCCACGGAGTCGTAGTGGGTCGCGCCCAGGGCGAAGCCGCGGACGTGCTGGATGCCGCTGGCCCGCAGCAGCCGTACCGCCTCGTCGACGTAGAGCCAGTCCGCGGAGCCGGCGTCGATGTAGATCGCCTCGCCGCGCAGCTTGGCCGAGAGGTACTTCGCCGACCACGCGGTCATCCGCTTGCGGATGCCGGGCGTCGGGTCCGGCATCTCCCGTCCGTCGTTGCCGTGGTTGGCGGAGATCGCCAGGTCCGGCTCGAGGATGATCGCCACGCGCGCGTTGCCGATGCCGGCGGCGATCTGCTTGATCCAGCGCTGGTAGCGCTCCATCGACCAGGACATCCGCGGGCGCTTGCCGTTGCGGACCTCGCCGTCGGGCCACAGGCCGAAGATCGCCAGCTGCACCAGGGCGTCCGGGTCGCTGCGCCGCGCGTCCTTGACGTAGGACGCCACCGAGTTCCGGACGTTCGCCACGTTGCAGGAGCCGCAGTTGGCGAACCAGCGCGCCTTCGGCGTCTTGGCGATCTTCGCCAGCGCCGCCCTCCGGGTGGCGTTGCGCTCGCCGCGGTAGTTGATCATCTCCGGGTTCGCCCGCGTCGTGATCGTCGAGTACTTCCACGGGCCCGCCTTCGCGAGCGGGTTGCGCGGGTTGCTCGGGTGCGGTGAGCGGGCGGCGTCGGACGGTCCGACCAGGCTGAGCGCGAGCAGCAGCGTGACGGCGACGGGCACGAGGACGCGGAGGCGGTTCTTCATGGTGCCGTTCCCTTCGACCCCGCGGCCGGCGACCGAAGTGAATTCTCCGGGCTTGGTTCCAGAGCGGATGCTCTGTTATATTCCGGAGCACTTGCTCTACAACCTTCGGAGGCGCCCGATGCCCCAGCTCAGCCACGACGGTCCGGTCTGGACGCTCGACCTCGGCGACGACGAGAACCGCTTCTCGCCCGACTGGATGGACGCGGTCGAGGCCGCACTCGACGCCGTCACCGGTTCGCCGGAGGCGGCCGTGCTGGTGACGACCGGCAGCGGCAGGTTCTACTCCAACGGCCTCGACCTCGACTGGCTCGGCGCTCATCCCGAGGACCTGGGCTCCTACGCCGGCCGGGTCCAGGCGCTCCTGGCGAAGGTGCTCACCCTCCCTGTGCCCACGGTGGCCGCCGTCAACGGGCACGCCTTCGGCGGCGGCGCGATGCTCGCGATGGCGCACGACTACCGCGTGATGCGCGAGGACAGGGGCTACTTCTGCTTCCCGGAGGTGGACATCCGGATCCCCTTCACGCCCGGCATGGCCGCGCTCATCCAGGCCAAGCTGTCGCCGCGCACGGCCGTCGACTCGATGACCACCGGCCGGAGGTACGGCGGCGCCGAGGCTGTCGCGGCCGGACTGGTCGACGCCTCCGGGCCGCTCCCCCAGCTCCCGGCTCTCGCGCGCGACCTGGTCGCCGGCCTCGCCGGCAAGGACCGCGGGACCCTCGGCCAGATCAAGTCGACCATGTTCGCCCGCGAGGTCGACGCCCTGCTCGGCCCGCTGGACTGACCCCGTGGCCCGCCCGCGCTCGCACGACCTCGACGACCTGCTCGACCACGCCCGCGCGCTCTGGGTCGAGGGCGGCACGAGCGGCCTGACGATCCGCGCCCTCAGCACCCGCTCGGGCGTCTCCAACGGCGCGATCTACAACGCGTTCGGCAGTCGCGACAACCTCCTGGCGCGGGTGTGGGTGCGCGAGGCGGACGCCTTCCTCGACTTCCAGGCCGCCGAGGCGGACCGTGCCGCTGCGCACGGCACGCCGCACGACGCCGTCGCCGCCGCCGCGCTGGCCCCGGCGTCGTACGCCGAGCGTGAGGAGGAGGCCGCGCGCCTGCTGCTGGCGGTGCCGGTCGGCGAGGTGGTCAACGCCGACCTGGCTCCCGAGGTGGGCGCGCAGGTGCAGGACCAGCGCCGGCGGCTGGGTCGGCTGATCCGCGACCTGGCCGAGCGGCTGTGGGGCCGCTCGGACAGGTCCGCGACCACGCTGGTGACCTACTGCCTGGTCGACCTTCCGGGCCGGCTGCTGCTCGCGACGGCCCGGCCGACCGACCCGCTGGCCCGGCACGCCCTCGAGCAGGCGGTCCGCGGGATCACCGCGGCCGCCCCGCCGCCGTGACCGGTGGCGGACGCCGCCGGCCTCAGTCGCGCTGCAGGATGAAGAAGTAGGGCCGGGGCAGGGGCCGCATGTCCATGCACCCGAGCAGGGTGCCGTCGTCGACCCGACGGAAGTGGTCGATGATCGGCAGGTGGTCGTAGACCATCGCGGCCGAGACCACGCCCCGGTGCTCGATGTTGCGCAGCCGGGCGCGGGGCCGGGTGGTGCGCAGGCCGGGCTTCAGCACGCCGAGCGCGCCGCGCCCCTTCTCCACCAGGGACGGCGACACCTTGTCCACGATGCCGAGCGGCACCCGCCGCGGGTCGACCGGGAAGATCTCGCCCGCGGGCGTCGTGAACAGCAGCGGGTGCACGCCGTCGACGCCGTCGAACTGCTTGCCGTACCACCCCGACGCCTCCAGCCGGCCGTCCATCGGGTGGCCGGTGCCGAGCTCGCGTCCGCGCCAGCGGCCGGTGATCTCCTCCGCGCGCACCGCGTCGAGGCTGTCGTAGAGCGCGAGCGCCTCGGTCAGGTCGCAGGCCGGCTCGAGGGCGGAGAGTCGGTCGGTGGCGTTCATGCGCGGGGTCCTTCCAGGCGGGAGCGTTGGCCCCATGATGCCGCTGCGCCCTCCTTCAGCCGGCGGCAGGACCCCGCTCGCGCCGCGCCTGCGCGAGCTGCTTCACCTCGGTCCAGCTCGGGTAGCGCTGGCGCAGCGTCGCCCCGCTCGGCGCACCGGCCTGCTCCCGGGCCCATGCCGAGTAGTCGGCGAACGTGCCCGTGCTGCCCGGGCGGCTGAGGTACGACGCCACGACCGCGATCACGTCGTCGTCGGACCAGCGGCGGCTCGTCGAGCGGGTCTTGTTGGTGCCCACCCCGGCCTTCGCGCAGGCTTCGTTCCAGGAGCCGAAGCGGCGGATCAGCAGCGCCGGGGAGGCGGCGTCACGACCGCGCTGCCAGGCGTCGTACGCACTGGCGGGCAGGGGCTCGCCGAGCTCCGCGGCGGCCGACCGCAGGTGGCGCAGGAGCTGCTCGTCGCTGAACTCGGGGGCGCGCATGCCAGCACGTTAGCCCGCGGCGGCAGGTGGCTGCCCCCCGCCGCGGGCGCCGCCGTCTACATCAGGCCGTGGTGCTCCTCGAACACCAGCACCGTCTGCGTGGCGAGCACCTCGGGCAGGGACTGGATCCGCTCCAGCACCAGGTCGCGCAGGTGCTCGGTGTCGCCGGCGCGGACCAGCATCACGCAGTCGAAGTCGCCGGCGACGAGAGCGACGTGGGCCGCCTCCTCGAGCGCCCACGCCTTCTTGCGGAACGACTTCCAGGAGTTCTGCTTGATCCGGACGTGCACGTAGGCGGAGACGCCGAGGCCGAGGGCGGCGTGGTCGACGTCGACGGTGAAGCCGCGGATCACCTTCGTCTCCACCAGCCGGTTGAGCCGGGCGTAGGCGCTGGCGCGGCTGATCCCGACCCGGGCGGCCAGGTCGCGCACCGAGGTCCGGGCGTCGGCGCGCAGAACGTCCAGCATCGCGTGGTCGACGGCGTCCATGGCTGGACATCCTGCCACGGATCGGGATCAGATGAAGCCGATCGTCTCGCCGACCTGGTGTCGCGGCGGACACAGTCGCAGACTGCAGCCATGTTCGAGGAAGCGCAGTACTTCGCCCCGATCGTCGAGCACGACGACGGCAGCCTGCAGGTGCAGCTCGGCCAGGACCACCCCGGCTTCGCCGACCCGGAGTACCGCCGGCGCCGGGACGCCCTGGCCACCCTCGCGGCCGGCTGGCGACCCGGCGAGCCGTGCCCCACCGCCGACTACACCGCGACGGAGCACGAGGTGTGGCGCGCCGTGAGCGAGGCGCTCGCCCCCCGGCACCGCGCCTATGCCTGCCGTGAGTTCCTCGAGGGCAAGGATGCGCTGGGGCTGCCGACCGACCGGGTGCCGCAGCTGGAGGAGGTCAGCGCCGCGCTCGCGCCGCTCACCGGCTGGCGCTACCTGCCCGCAGCCGGGCTGGTGCCGCTGCGCGACTTCTACGGGTCGCTCGCGGACCACACCTTCTGGGCGACGCAGTACGTCCGCCACCACTCGGTGCCGCTCTACACCCCGGAGCCCGACGTCATCCACGAGGTGATCGGCCACGGCAACACCCTGGCCCACCCGCGGTTCACCGCGATGTACGAGCTCGCCGGCCAGGCGTCCCGCCGCGTGGAGACCCAGGAGGCGCTGGAGTTCGTGAGCAAGGTCTTCTGGTTCACCCTCGAGTTCGGCGTGCTCTGGGAGCAGGGCGAGCTGCGCGCGTACGGCGCCGGCATCCTCTCCTCCCCCGGCGAGATCGAGGAGTTCCGCGCGATGACGATCCGGCCGCTCGACCTCGTCGCGATGGGGACCACCGACTACGACATCACCGCCTACCAGCCGCTGCTGTACGCCGCCGAGTCGTTCACCCAGTTCGAGGACGTCGTCGGGACGTTCTGGGCGGAGTGCACCGACGACTCGATCGCGGCTCTGGCGCACGCGACTGTCTGACCCTCGCTCCGCCCCTCACCCCGGCACGACCCAGGTCGGCTTCGCACCGCCCTCCCGGGAGGAGTTGACCACCATCGAGCCGGCCTCGAGCGCGACCCGGGTCAGCCCGCCGCGCAGGACGGTCACGCCGGTGGCGTCGCGGACGGCGAAGACCCGGAGGTCGACGTGCCGCGGCTCGAGCCGGCCGTCCACGACCACCGGTGCGGTGGAGAGCTCGACCACGTCCTGCACGATCCAGGTCTCCGGGTCCGCGACGATCGCCGCCCGGGCTGCGTCCACCTCCGCCGACGTCGCCGCCGGGCCCACCACGACGCCCTGTCCGCCCTGGCCGTCGCGCGGCTTGGCAACCAGCTCGTCGAGCCGGTCCAGCGCCGCCGCCCGGCGATCGGGGTCGAGCAGGTCGTAGGTGGTGACCGACGGCAGCGCCGGCTCCTGGTGGAGGTGGAAGCGGACCAGGTCGTCGACGTAGGCGTAGAGCAGCTTGTCGTCGGCCACGCCGGTGCCGAACCGGTTCACCATCCCGACGCGCCCGTCCAGGACGGCGTCCAGCACCACCGCCGCCAGCGGCGTCAGCTCGCCGTCGTCGTCGCGCACCTGGTCGCCGTCGGTGCGGCGGTAGAACGAGCGCACCGGCGTGCCGTCGGCGAGCTCGACCCGGTCGCCCACCGCGCGAAGCTCCGTGCAGTCGGCGAGGCGGAGGCCGGCGACCTCAGCCAGCCGGCGGTGCTCGAACCACGCCGAGTTCTGCTCGCCGTCGGACAGGAGCACCAGCTCGCCCTCGACGTCGGGCGCAGCCGACTCGAGCGCCCGTCGCAGCGCCGCCGCGCCGGCGCGGAGGTAGTCGCCGCCCTGCCCCGACACCGTCTCGCCGAGCCCCGCCTCGGCGGCGACGGCGTCGTCGGCCGCCTGCGCGTAGGCCAGGCCGGACGGCGTCCGGAGGTTGTCCTCGAGCACCCGGAAGCGTCCGTCCGCACCGCGGACCAGGTCGAAGCCGGCCACGGTCAGCCAGCCGTCGGCCGGCGCGCGGGCGCCGATCAGGTCGCGCTCGAAGTACGGCGTGTCGGCGAGCACCCGCTCCGGGACCACGCCCTCCGCCACGGCCCGCCGGGCGCCGTACGCGTCGGCGACGAAGGCGTTGAGGGCCTCCGTGCGCTGCTCCAGCCCGCGGGCGATGGTCGCCCACTCGGTCTCGGTCAGCAGCCGCGGCACCGGGTCCACGCGGAACGGGTGACCGTCCACGCCCCCGAACACCGCGCCCTCGGCCGCCAGCCGGTCGTTGACCCGGCGGGTGAGCCCGTCGAGGTCGGTCCCCTCCAGCCGCTCGAGCAGCTCCGCGTACGGCGCGCGGGCCCGGCCGCTCTCGTCATGGGCCTCGTCGTAGGCCCGGTCGTGCACAGTGCGCTGCTGCATGGTGGCCCCCTCCCCTGGTCGGCATGCTCAGAGGTGCGGTACCCGGGCCGCGCCGGGGTCAGTCAGGCGGACCGTCAGGCCGATCGGCGGGCACTGAACGCCGCGAGCGCGGTGGTCACGGGCACCGCAGCCACCAGGCCGATCGTGGCCACCACGCTGCGGACGATCTCCTGGGCGATGATCTGGTCGGTGACGACCGAGCCGAGCGACTCGTCGCTGGCGACGATGAGGATCAGCAGCGGCAGCGCCGAGCCGGCGTACGCGAGGATGATGGTGTTGACCACCGACGCGATGTGGGCGCGGCCGACCCGGCTGCCGGCCCGGTAGAGCTGGCCGAACCCGTACGCCGGGTTCGCCCGGGCGACCTCGGTGACCGTGGCCGCCTGGGTGACGGTGACGTCGTCCAGCACGCCCAGCGAGCCGATCACGATGCCGGCGAGCAGCAGGCCCTCGGTGTTCACGCTGTGCACCACGCCGACGGAGGTGGAGATGTCGTCGGTGACGCCGGTCAGGTGCAGCGCGGCCACCGCGGCGGCGGAGAGGAGGCCGGTGAGCACCAGGCTCGCCAGCGTGCCGAGCACCGCCACGGTGGTCGCCAGCGCGAACCCGTGGGTGAGGTAGAGCACGGTCAGCACGACGGCGGACGAGCCCACGATCGCGACGAGGAGCGGCGACTCACCGGCGAGGATCGCCGGGACCACGAACAGCAGCAGCAGGGCGAAGGTGACGCCCAGGCCCGCCAGCGCGGTCAGTCCCCGCCACCGGCCGAAGGCCAGGAGCGCCAGCACGAACGCGCCGGCCACCACCCACAGCGCGCTGGCGCGCTGGTGGTCGACGATCGAGAACGACTCGCCGTCCGGACTGCTGGTCTCGATCAGGACGACGTGGTCCCCCTCGGACACCCGGGGCGCGCCCGGGCCGTTGGGGAGGATGGTCTCGACGGTCGTGCCCTCCTCGGCCCCCTCGTCGATCCGCACCTGCGCGGTCCCACACCCGTTGACGTCGTCGGTGAGCTCCTCGGCGCACTCCTCGCGCTCGATCGCGACGATCTCGCCCTGCGACTCCGCCGCCGCCGTCGCCTCCGCCGGCCGTGAGATGTCCTCCGCGGGCCAGAGCCACACCATCGCCGCGACGGTGAGCACCGCGAGGGGCGCGATCACGACCAGCGCGATGCGGCGCATGCGGCCGGTCTCCGGCGCCGCGTGCCGGCCGTGCTGTCCGCCCATGTGCTGCGCTACCTCACCCGTCCGGATCCGTGTCGTGCTCCTGGCTGCCACCGAGCGGCGCCTCCCGATGCTAGTCGGGGGCGGCGGACCGGCAGCCGGGCGATGGCCTACGGTCTCGCCATGACGGTCCGCTGGCACGCCCCGGGGCGGGTCAACCTGGTCGGCGAGCACACCGACTACAACGCCGGGTTGGCGCTGCCGTTCGCGCTCGAGCGTGGTTGCGTGGCCACGGTCTCACTGGCGGACGAGCTCTGTGCGTCGTCGGCGCAGACCGGTGAGCGGGTCGTGGTCGACGATCTCCGGGCGCTGCCCGGCGGCTGGGTCCGCTACGTGCTCGGGCCCGCGCGCGTGCTCCGCGACCGCGGCCACGACGTGCCGCCCGTGGCGGTGACCGTCGACAGCGACGTCCCCGTGGGGGCAGGTCTCTCCTCGTCCGCCGCGCTCGTGTGCTCGGTGACCGCCGCGCTGGACGACCTCCTCGGGCTCGAGCTCGGCGCCGACGAGCTGCTCGCCGTCAGCCGCGCGGCCGAGAACGACGTGGTCGGCGCTCCCACCGGCGGCCTCGACCAGCTGGCCGCGCTGCGCTGCCGAGCCGGGCACGTGCTGCTGTGCGACTTCGCCGACCACTCGACGCAGCAGGTGCCGTTCGACCCGGAGGCACACGGGCTGCGCGTGCTGGTGGTGGACACCCGGGTGGAGCACGCCCACGCCGGGGGCGAGTACGCCGCTCGCCGGCGCTCCTGCGAGGAGGCCGCCCGCCGCCTGGGCGTGGCCGGCCTGCGCGAGGTCACCGACCTGGCCGCCGCGCTCCGGGCACTCGACGACGAGACGCTGCGGCGCCGCACCCGCCACGTCGTCACCGAGAACGACCGGGTCCGCCGGGTGGTCGAGGCGCTGCGGGGCGGCGACGTGGCCGGCATCGGTCCGCTGCTGTCCGCGTCACACGCCTCGCTGCGCGACGACTTCCAGGTCACCGTGCCCGCGACCGACCTCGCGGTCGCGACGCTCGAGCAGGCCGGTGCCCTCGGCGCGCGGATGACCGGCGGTGGGTTCGGCGGCTCGGTCATCGCGCTCGTTCCGGTGGAGCGCGCATCGGCCGCCACGGCCGCCGTCGAGCGAGCGCTCGCGTCGGCGGGCCACCGGGCGCCGTACGCCTTCACGGCACGGCCGTCGGCAGGGGCCCGGCGGGTCGGCGCCGCTCCGCGCGGCTGATCAGCGAGCAGTCCGGCCGGTCGAGCGGGCGCCCTGCACCGCCCAGGCGACCAGGTCGCGAGCGGGCCCCTCGGGCGGGTGCGCACCGCCCTTCCAGACGGCGTGCAGCTGGCGGGTGAGGTCCAGGCCCGTGACGGTGACCTGCACCAGCCGACCGGTGGCGAGGTCGTCGCGCACCGCGTGCGCCCCGACGGCGGCGGGACCGGCGCCGGCGGCGACCGCCGCCCGCACCGAGGCGGTGCTGGAGAGCTCGAGGACGGGCGGCGCCTGGACCTGACCGGCGAGCGCCCGCTCCAGCACCATGCGGGTCCCCGACCCGGGCTCCCGCACGACCAGCGGTGTCGCCGCGAGCGTCTGCACGGACACGCGGCGGCGCGCTCGCTGCGCCCAGGGGTGCGCCGGGCCGACCACCACGAGCAGCTCGTCGGTGCCGACGAGCCGGGAGCGCAGCCCCCGCGGCGCGTCCGGCCCCTCTACGAACCCCAGGTCGACCTCACCGGCCGTCACCAGCTCGCCGACACGGGCGCTGTTGGTGGCGGTCATGGTGATCTCGGTCGGCCGCACCCCGCGCTGGGTCTGCTGGGCCCGGAGGCCGACCAGCCAGCCGGGCAGCAGGTGCTCGGCGATGGTCAGGCTCGCCGCGATGGCGAGGTGGCCGCGCCGGTCCGCGCGGAGGGCGGTGATCCCGGCGTCCAGCTCGTGCGCCGCGTCGAGCACCCGGCTCGCCCACTGCACCAGGAGCTCGCCGGTGGCGGTCAGCTCCGAGCCGCGTCGGCTGCGGGCGACGAGCGGCTCACCGACCAGCGACTCCATGGTGCGGACCCGCGACGAGGCCGCCTGCTGCGTGATCCCCAGCTCGCTGGCGGCCGCCCCGAGGCTGCCGCTGCGCGCGACCGTCACCAGCAGCTCCAGGGCGCGGAGGTCCGGCACGTGGGAACCGAGCATGTCACAACCCTACCTTGTGACCACCCAAGCACGACCTCGTTCCGCCCGCCCGACGTGCTGGCAAGACTCAGCGGCATGACTCTTCGCGTTGCGATCGTGGGCGGTGGCCCGGCCGGCATCTACGCCGCCGACCTGCTCACCAAGTCCGACACCGCCGTGTCGGTCGACATCCTCGAGCGTCTCCCCGCGCCCTTCGGGCTCGTCCGCTACGGCGTCGCGCCGGACCACCCCCGGATCAAGGAGATCGTCAAGGCGCTGCAGCGGGTGCTCGGCCACCCCGACGTCCGCTTCCTCGGCAACGTCGAGTTCGGCGTCGACGTGAAGCTCGAGGACCTGCGCGAGCTCTACGACGCCGTGGTGGTCGCCACCGGCGCCATGGCCGACCGCGACCTCGGCATCCCCGGCGAGGACCTGCCCGGCTCCTTCGGCGCCGCCGACTTCGTGTCCTGGTACGACGCCCACCCCGACGTGCCGCGGTCCTGGCCCCTGGACGCCCGGGAGGTCGCCGTCGTCGGGGCCGGCAACGTCGCGCTCGACGTCGCGCGGGTGCTCGCGAAGACCGGCGAGGAGATGCTCAGCACCGACATCCCGGAGCACGTCTACCAGGGGCTGCGGGAGAAGCGGGCGACCGACGTCCACGTCTTCGCGCGCCGCGGGCCGGCGTACGTGAAGTTCTCGCCGCTGGAGCTGCGCGAGCTGGCCCACTCCCCCAACGTCGACGTCGTCGTCCACCCGGAGGGGTTCGAGGTCGACGACGCCGCCATGGCGCACATCGCGAGGAACCGGCAGGCCAAGATGGTCCTCGACACGCTGGCCAACTGGGTCGGTCGCGAGCCGACGGGGAAGCCGCACCGCATCCACCTGCACTTCCTCGAGCAGCCGGTGGAGATCGTGGCCGGCGACGGCGCGGTCGCCGGGCTACGCACCGAGCGGACCCGCGCGGTCGGCGACGGCTCGGTCGAGGGCACCGGCGAGGTCACCGAGTGGCCGGTGCAGGCGGTCTACCGGGCGGTCGGCTATCGCAGCGCCGCCCTTCCCGGGCTGCCGTTCGACGAGCGCGCCGCCGTGGTGCCCAACGACGGCGGCCGCGTGCTCGGCCTCGACGGGGAGCGGATCCCCGGCACCTACGTCACCGGGTGGATCAAGCGCGGCCCGGTGGGCCTGATCGGGCACACCAAGAGCGACGCCGCCGAGACGGTCGGTCACCTCCTGGCCGAGACCACGCCCACCGCACCTTCGCGCACCCCTGAGGACGTGGACGCCTACTTCGCCGAGCGCGACGTCGAGGTCGTCACCGCCGCCTCCTGGGACCGCATCGACCAGCACGAGATCGCCCTCGGCCAGGCCCAGGGCCGTCTCCGCGTCAAGCTCGCCGACCGCGAGGAGATGCTCCGCACCGCCCGCCCCTGACCCGGCGGACCGGAGCCCCGGGACTCGGCGGGATCAGGGGTCGGTCAGGGAAGGGGGCGGCCCCGGGCGGAGACGTAGAGGGCGTACCACTCCGGGCGGGTCATCGTGGCGGCCACCGACGCCGCCTCCGCGCACGCGCGGATCCGGTCCGGGCTGGTGGTGCCGATCACCGGTGAGATCCGGGCGGGATGCCGCATCAGCCACCCGAGTACGACGGCCTCGCGGCTGACCTCGCGCTCCTCCGCCATCCGCGCCACGAGCCCGGCCGTCCCCGCGGCCGCCGGGTCGTCCTCGGGCAGCGCGCCACCGCTGTAGCGGCCGCCGGCGAGCGACCCCCACGCCTGCAGCTCGATGCCGTGGCGCCGGCAGTGCTCGAGCGTGCCGTGCGGAAAGTCGGTCTCGGCCGCCTCCGGGTGGTTGACCAGCACGGCCGCGTCCACGAACCCCGGCCGCGCCAGGCTCATCTCCAGCTGGTCGGCCACGACCGGGGTCGCCAGCGCGTCCTGCAGCGCGGCGAGCTGGGCCGCGGACATGTTGGAGGCGCCGACGTCGCCGACGAGGCCCTCCCGCTGAAGCTCCGCCACCGCTCCCGCGACCTCCTCGGGCTCGGCGAGCGGGTCCGGCCGGTGGAGCAGCAGCACGTCGAGCCGGTCGACGCCGAGCCGCTCGAGGCTGCCGGCCACCCGCTCCCGGATCGCGCCGCCGCTCAGGTCGTAGTGACCCACGACCCCGGGCTCCTCGAGCCGGATGCCGACCTTGCCCTGCACCACGATCCGCTCGCGCAGCCCCGGCGCCCGGCGCAGCACCTCCCCGAACACCGACTCCGCACTGCCGCGCCGGTAGATGTCGGCGTGGTCGAAGCGGTCGATCCCGGCGTCGAGCGCCGCGGCCACGGCCGCCTCGGCGACCTCGATCTCGCGGGCGCCGTACGCGCCGTCCTGCCAGGAGCCGCCCAGCCCCATGCAGCCGTAGACCAGCCGCGAGCGCTCCCCCTCGATCACCCGATCAGCCTAGGCGTCCGCCGCCGGGAAGACCTGTCGGCGTAAGCACACGCCGGGCTCGACGCGCCTCACCGCGGGACCGACCAGACCAGCGTCGTGCCCTCCCCCGGCGCCGACCGGATCTGCAGCTCGCCGCCACGCCGCTCGGCCCGTACCCGGATGTTCGCCAGGCCGCTCTCGATGCGGCCGGGGTCCATGCCGCGCCCGTCGTCGCGCACGGTGAGGTCGATGGAGTCCCCGGCGGCCAGCGTCACCTCGATCGCCGTCGCCTCCGCGTGCCGGCTCGCGTTGGAGAGCCCCTCGGCGAGCACCGCCAGCAGGTCGGGAGCCAGGTCGGCGGACACCAGAGTGCGCACCGGGCCCTCGAACCGCAGCGTCGGCCGGAACTTCAGCGTGGCGGCGGCGCGCTCCACCAGCCGCGTCGCCTCGGCCTGGATGTCGCCGGCGGTGTCGAGCGAGCCGAGGCCGAAGATGGCGCGGCGGATGTCCTTGATGGTGGCGTCGACGTCGTCGACCGCCTGCTCCAGCCGCTCGGCCACGTCGGGCCGCTCCACCATCCGGGCGGCCCCCTGCAGCCCGAGGCCGATCGCGAACAGGCGCTGGATGACCAGGTCGTGGAGGTCCCGGCCGATGCGGTCGCGGTCCTCGAAGACCGCCAGCCGGCGCTGGTCCTCGCGCGCCTCGACGAGCTGGAGCGCGAGGGCCGCCTGCTCGGCGTACGACAGCACCAGCTGCGGATCGACCCCGTAGTAGCGGTCCTCGTGGTCACGCATCCAGCCGAGCGTCAGCGCACCCCGAGTGCGCGCCGACGGGTGCAGGGGTACGGCGATGGCGGGGCCCAGCCCTGCGAGACCGGGCAGTTCAGGGGTCGGTGCGCCCTCGGCCTCAGCGACGTCCTCCACCGACGCGGCCTCCTCCTTCTCGATCGCGAGCCCGGCGACGGGGTCGCTCGCCGCCAGCTCGCCCAGCTCCCCGCCGGTCAGCCGGGCGCCGGCGACCGCCGCGACCTCGAGCCGCTCACGGTCGGGGCCGGTGACGATCCAGGCCACGTCGGCTCCGCCGGCCTCCAGGGCGAGCCGGGCGACCGCGTCGTAGGGGTCCTCGGGGGCGCTGGGCCCGATCAGCATCGCCGCGATCTCTGCGGTGGCCTTCACCCACCCCTCGCGCGTGGTCGCCTCCTCGTAGAGCCGGGCGTTCTCGATCGCCACGCCGGCCGCCGCGGCCAGCGCGACGACGATCTCCTCGTCCTCGGCGGTGAAGTCACCGCCGCCGACCTTCTCGGTGAGGTAGAGGTTGCCGAAGACCCGGTCGCGGATCCGGACGGGGACGCCGAGGAAGGACCGCATCGGCGGGTGGTTGGCCGGGAAGCCGTACGACGCCGGGTGCTCGGCGATGTCGTGGAGCCGCAGCGGCTCGGGCCGGTCGATGATCAGCCCCAGCAGCCCGTGGCCGGTCGGCAGGTCGCCGATCTCGGCGGCCAGCTCGTCGTCGACGCCGTGGTGGACGAAGGTCCGCAGCCGGCGCTGGCGGCCCGCGCTCAGCACCCCGAGCGCGGCGTACTGCGCACCTGCCAGGCGGCTCGCGATCGACACGATCCGAGCCAGCACGCCGTCGAGGCTGAGGTCGGCGGAGATGGTGACGACCGCGTCCAGCAGCAGCTGGAGCCGGGCCTGGTGGTCGAGCGCGCCATGCATCCGGTCGAGCACCGCCCGCACGAGGTCCTCGAAGTCGACCTCGTCGAGGTGCGTCGGCGCCGGCTGCTCCTCCGGACGGCCGGTCATCGCGCACCGACCGCGAGCGACCCGGGCCCGCCACTGAGCCGAGGAGCGGTCGACGCCCCGGAAGGTCGAAGGTCCCGGACCGCCGGGACCTCCGCGGCTCGCGCCGACCCGACGCGCGGTGGCACGGTCGAGACGAACCCGAGGAGGTGCGTGATGGACACGTCGCAGGCCCAGGCACAGGAACAGGCCCAGGAACAGGCACAGCGCAGGCGGCTGGTGGAGCTCGGCGAGGAGGAGTGCTGGGCCCTGGTGCGCACCCGCGCCGTCGGCCGGGTCGCCTGGCAGGGCGGCCAGGGCATCACGGTGCTGCCCCTCAACTTCGCGGTGGAGGGCACCGACGTCCTGTTGCGCACCACGCCGTACTCGCTGCTCGCGCGCGACGGCATGGACGGCGAGGTCGCCTTCCAGGTGGACGACGTGGATGCCGAGCAGCACACGGGATGGAGCGTACTCATGCACGGTGTCTGCCGCCGGGAGCAGCGGCCGGGCGCGGAGCCGACCCCGTGGGTGACCGGGCCGCGGGTGCTGGGCCTGCGGATCGCGGTGCGCAGCATCAGCGGCCGCCGCCTGGCCGGGTGATCCTCACTCGGTCGGTCGCGGCGTCGTGCCGCCGTGCTTGACCGCGTAGATCGCGGCCTGGGTGCGGCTCGACATGCCGAGCTTCGCCAGCAGCGAGGAGACGTAGTTCTTCACCGTCTTCTCGGCCAGGTGCGTCTCCCGCGCGATCTGGCGGTTGGTGAGGCCCTGCCCGATGAGGTCGAGGATCCGCAGCTCCTGCTCGGTGAGCGCCTCGAGGCTCTTGTCGACCGGGGGGCCGCTGCGGATCCGCTCGAGCACCTGCGCGGTGACCGACGGGTCGAGCGTCGACTGGCCGGCCGCGACGCGACGGACCATGTCGACCAGGTCGTTGCCGCGGACCTGCTTGAGCACGTAGCCGGCAGCGCCGGCCATGATCGCGGAGAAGAGGGCGTCGTCGTCGTCGTACGACGTGAGGATCAGCGCCTTGATCGACGGGTCCTGCGAGCGCACGTCGCGGCACACGTCGATCCCGGACCCGTCCGGCAGGCGCCCGTCGAGGATCGCGACGTCGGGTCGCAGCGCCGGGATCCGCCGCGTCGCCTCCAGCGCGGAGTCGGACTCGCCGACCACCTCGAGGTCCGGCTCGCTCTCGAGCAGGTCGCGGATGCCGCGCCGGATCATCTCGTGGTCGTCCAGCAGGTAGATGCGGATCGGCCCCTCGTGAGCCGGCACCGGTGAGTCGCTCATCCCCTCACGGTAGTGGCCGAGCCCGACGCAGGGGACCCATCGACGTGCAAGCAGGGACTTTCGGCCCTTGGGACGGTGGCGGTGGTGACGAAGAGTGGGCCTTCCAGATGGACGAGTGGGGGACCTCATGGCCAAGGGGCTGGCAACCAGCGACCGGAACGCATCGACCGACGTCGTCACGCGGCTGGTCAAGCTCGCGTGCCACGCACCGAGCGTGCACAACACCCAGCCGTGGCTGTGGGAGTACGACGGCAGCCGGCTGGCCCTGCGCGCCGACATGGCGCGCCACCTCCCGGCCGAGGACCCCGACGGGCGCAACCTGACGATCAGCTGTGGCGCGGCGCTGCACCACCTCCAGTTCGCTGCGCGCACCCTCGGCTGGGCGACCGCGGTGTGGCGGCTGCCCGACGTCGCCGACCTCACCGTCCTGGCCCACGTCGCCGTCGGGCGGAGCGACCGCCCGGAGGTGTCCAGCGAGGACCTCGACCTGCTGCGGCGGCGGTGCACCGACCGCCGCCGGTTCACCGCGTGGCCGGTCCCCGACGACCGGCTGCAGGCGTTGTGCGACCTCGCCGAGCCCTGGGGGGTCCGTGCGCAACCGATCACCTCGATGTCGGCGCGCTTCCGTCTCGAGGTCCTGGCCAACCGCGCGGTCAGCTACGTCGAGCTGGACGGGCGTCGCCTCCGTGAGCAGGCCCGCTGGGTCGGCCGGGCGGGCGACGACGGCATCCCGGTGGCGGTCCTGCCGGACAGTCCGGAGCCGCTCCGTGCCCGTTCCCGGTTCCGCGCCGGCGTCCTGGAGGACGCCCGGATGGCGCTGGGCGGCGGCGACGCCGTGGTTGCGCTCGGCGGGGACTCCGACGACGTCGGGAGCTGGCTCCGCACCGGCGAGGCGCTCAGCGCCCTCTGGCTCGAGGCGACCCGCCAGGGCCTGTCGATCGTGCCGCTGAGCCAGCCGATCGAGGTCGAGACGACCCGCCAGGAGCTGGAGGACGCGGTGCTCGACGGCGGCTTCCGCCCCCACATCCTGCTTCGCGTGGGGTGGCAGGCCATCGGACGCAGCGAGCTGCCGCGGACCCCGCGCCGGCCCGTCGGCGAGGTGCTGCGGGCCTGACCGGTCGCCGGCTCGGCCGACCGTGGTCGGGCTGGAGACCCCCGCGTGGGGGGCCGAAGGTCCCCCGACCCGAGGGGCGTCCGGCCGTGTCGGTCGGGCGTCGGGAAGCGGAGTCTGAAGCCATGACGAACAACATCCAACCCGGCACGATCGTCGTCGCGACCGACGGCTCCGACGACGCCGACCGTGCGATCCACTGGGCCGCGGAGCAGGCGTGGTACGAGCGCCGCCTCCTCACCGTGGTCACGGCCACCGGCGCCCCGTCGGTGCCCTCTGCCCCTTGGGACGCGCGCGCCGCGGCGTACACCGCTCACACCCAGGACCTCGTCGAGGCCGCGCAGGCCGTCGCCGACGAGGCCCTGGCCGTCGTCCGCCGGATGCGGCCCGGCGTGCAGGCCTCCGCGACCGCGGTGGTGGGTGACGCCCGGCAGGTCCTGGTGGACCTCTCGGCCGACGCGCACCTGGTGGTGGTGGGGTCCCGCGGCCACGGACCGCTTCGCAGCAAGCTGCTGGGCTCGG
Organism: Nocardioides proteolyticus; assembly: GCF_051280635.3. NCBI lineage: Bacteria > Bacillati > Actinomycetota > Actinomycetes > Propionibacteriales > Nocardioidaceae > Nocardioides > Nocardioides proteolyticus. The sequence goes on from NZ_JBNBPO030000020.1 coordinate 35,348, forward strand.
TCAGCGCCGCGGTCAGCCGGGACGCCGCCTGCCCGGTCGTCGTCTGCCGGCCGCCCCGGCGACGCTCGGCCCAGGACATCGACACCGGGGTGCTCGTGGGTGCCGACGGCACTCCCGAGTCGCTGCCCGTCATCGAGTTCGCCTTCCAGCAGGCGTCCATGCGCGGGCTGCCGCTGACGCTGATGCACTCGGTCTGGGACCAGCTCGCCGCGCTGCACGGCCTTGTCGCGGCCCCGGCCACCGAGGACGACGAGCAGCGCCTGCTCCTGGCGGAGAGCGTCGCGGGCTTCGCCGCCAAGTTCCCCGAGGTCCGGGTCGAGCTGCTCCCCGCCCGCGGCATGCCGGAGGACTGCCTCACCGCCGACAGCGCTCGCTGGGACCTGATCGTCGTCGGGCGCCACCCGGTGGACACCGTCCTCCGGCTGGTCACCGGCGCGGTCGCGACCGCGGTCGTCGAGCACGCCCACACCGCCGTCGCCGTCGTGCCGCAGGCCGAGCCGGCGCCCCAGTCCTGACCACCCACCAGAGATCGGAGAATCCGATGACCACCTCAACCCAGCACCCCGTGGTGCACCACCCCGACGTCCTCGTCGAGCAGGACATCGTCACGCACGGCGCCACCCGGCGTGCGCTCGCCGCCCTCCGGATCGGCTTCGGCCTGACCTTCCTGTGGGCGTTCTTCGACAAGCTCCTCGCCCTGGGCTACGCCACCGGCAAGAACGCGGAGACCGGCGCGGTCGACCGCTTCGGACCGGACGCCTGGATCAACGAGGGCAGCCCCACCTACGGGTTCCTGACCTTCGGGGTCCCGCAGGACAACCCCTTCCGCGAGTTCTTCAACGGCATCGCGGGTGACGCCTGGGCCGACTGGCTCTTCATGGCCGGCCTGCTCGGCATCGGGCTGGCGCTCACGTTCGGCGTGGGCATCCGGCTCGCCGCCGTCACCGGTGCGGCGCTCTACCTGATGATGTGGGTCGCCGCGATGCCCCTGGAGAACAACCCCGTCATCGACGACCACCTGCTCGGAGCGGTGACCGTCGTGGTCCTCGCCCTCACCCTGGCGGGCGACACCTGGGGCCTCGGCCGGGTGTGGGCACGGACGTCGATCGTGCGCAGGTTCCCCTTCCTGCGCTGACCGCGTCGGCTCCCGCCGAGCGAGCCTCGCCCCCGGACCGCGGTCCGGGGGGCGAGGCTCATTTCGAGGGGGCCGAAGGTCCTCCCGCTGTGGGAACCAGGACCGTGCCGGCGGCCGCCGCGACCGACGAGGCTCGAGACATGAACACGAACCCGATCCCGTCCGGTTCCGTCCTCGTCGCCGTCGACGGCTCCGACCACGCCGCGCGCGCCGTGGCCTGGGCGGCCGAGGAGGCAGCTCTGGAGCACCGCCCGGTGACCGTCGTCAGCGTCGGCGAGGAGGGCCGGCCGGCCCTTCGCGAGGCCACGGAGACGATCGAGCGGCTCGCTCCCGGCGTCGCCGTGCACACGGTCGCGGCCACCGGCGACCCCCGCGGCGTCCTCGTCGACATGTCGCGGGACGCCCACCTCCTCGTCCTGGGCTCCCGCGGGCGAGGGGCCGTGCGGAGCATCCTGCTCGGCTCGGTGAGCGCCGCCGTCAGCAAGTACGCGTACTGCCCCCTGGTCGTCTGCCGCCCGGTCGACCGCACGGACGCCGGCGACGGGGTGCTCGTGGGAGCCGACGGCTCCCCCGAGTCGCTCCCCGTCATCGAGTTCGCCTTCCGGCAGGCCTCGATGCGCGGACTCCCCCTCACCGTCGTCCACTGCGTCTGGGACGCCCTGGCGGCGGTCGCCGGCATGCGCAACATCGCCGTCGAGGAGCTCGACCCCGCCGCGGTCGAGGACATCCACCTGCTGCTGGCCGAGTCCGTCGCCGGGTTCACCGAGAAGTACCCGGAGGTCGAGGTGTCCCGGCGCGTCGCCCACGGCCTGGTCGACGAGGTCCTGGCGGCCGGTGCCTCGGCCTGGGACCTGGTCGTGGTCGGTCGGCATCCGATCGACTCCCTCGGACGCGTGGTCACCGGGTCCATCGCCACCGCGGTCGTCGAGCGCGCGCGGACCACCGTGGCCGTCGTACCCGAGGCGGCGGGGAGGGACTGGGCATGAGCGAGCGCAGCTCGACCGCACTCGTCCTGTACGAGTCGATGTTCGACAACACCGCATTCGTCGCCGACGCCGTCGCCCGGGGTCTCGGCCGCGCCGGCTACGCCGTGCACTGCCTGCCGGTCTCCTCGCTGGCGGCGACCGGCCCGGTCGACGTGGACCTGATCGTCCTCGGTGCACCGACCCACGCCTTCTCGCTCAGCCGCCCCCAGACCCGCGCGGACGCGGTGCGCCAGGGCGCGGCACCCGACCGGGCGCGGATCGGAGCCCGGGAGTGGATCGCCGCCGTACGTCCGGAGAGCTTCGGCACCGACCGGGTCGCCGTGTTCGACACCCGGGTCGCCAAGGTCCGCCGGCTGCCGCTGGCGGCCGGCGCAACGGCCGGCCGGCTCCTGCGCCGCCGCGGGTTCCGTCTCCTGCGCAAGCCCGTCGCCTTCCTCGTCGAGGACACCCGCGGGCCGCTCGTGGCCGGCGAGCTCGCGCGCGCCGAGCGGTGGGGCCAGATGGTGGGCGCCGCCTGCCGGGACGAGATGCGCGACGCCGCCTGAGCACCGGCGGCGGTCGGAATCGCCTGTGGAACCGCGCGGTGTCGACTAGCGTCCGAGCACCATGAGCTCCCCGCCCCTGCTCCGCTCCGCCCTCGTCGCGGCCCTCGCCACGTCCCTCGCCGCCTCGCTGGCCGCCTGCGGCGACGAGCCCGGCCCCACGCCGAGGGCGGTCGACGGCCCCACGACGCTCCAGCCGGACGACGGACCGGCGACGCCCGCCGGCTACGAGCGGGTCACCTGCGAGGTGGAGACTGCTGACCGCTCGGTCACCGTGGTGCTCGACGTACCGGTCGGGACCGAGCCGCCCGACGTCGAGGGCACCGGCCCCAGCCACAGCTGCGCCTACTACCCGCAGTCCGACGGCGTGCCGGAGATCCGGGTGGTCCTGCTGCACGGCGACGACCAGGCCAACGACGACGTCGACATCGCCAGCCTCGCGGACATGGAGGCGGGCTTCGACGAGCTGTACGGCGAGGAGGCCGTCGCGAACGTCGACTGGGAGCAGGACGTGGTGGCCCTCGGGGAGACGGTGGGCAACCGCCTCACCTGGACCAGCGAGTACGAAGGCATCCCGGAGTGGAACTTCCGCGCCGAGGCCGACGGAGTCCAGGTGTGGCTGACCGCGCAGGGCGAGGAGTTCGACGGCGCGGAGATGGAGCAGACCTTCGAGCACATCGCATCGAGCGTGCGAGAGGGCTGACGCCGAGGGGTGCCGCACTGCCCGGCGTCTCTGCCACGATGGGCGCATGGCGAGCACCGATGCCGACGAGCGGCGACGGCACAGCATCGTCGTCATGCGCCGGGTGCGCGACCGGATCGACCGCGACTACGCGCGACCGCTCAACCTCGACGACCTCGCGAGCGGCGTCGCGATGTCCTCGGGCCACCTCAGCCGCGAGTTCCGCCGCGTGTTCGGCGAGTCCCCCTACTCCTACCTGATGACCCGGCGCATCGAGCGCGCCATGACCCTGCTGCGCCGCGGTGACCTCAGCGTGACCGACATCTGCTTCGAGGTGGGCTTCTCCTCGATGGGCACGTTCAGCAGCCGGTTCGCCGAGATCGTGGGGATGCCGCCGACGGTCTACCGCCGGGAGCAGTCGCGGGCCGCGGAGGGCATCCCGGCGTGCTTGGCCCGGCAGGTCACCCGACCGGTCAGGAATCGAGAAGCGACCGCGCCCGGCTCCCCCTAGGTTCGGGGCCATGAAGATCCTCATCCACTACACCTTCCTCCCCCACACCGACCCCGACGCCAGCCTGCGGTTCTACCGCGACACGCTCGGCTTCGAGGTGCGCAAGGACGTCGGCTACGAGGGAATGCGCTGGATCACCGTCGGCCCTCCCGGACAGCCCGAGACCTCGATCGTGCTGCACCCGCCCGCCGCCGACCCCGGCATCAGCGACGAGGAGCGTCGTACCGTCCTGGACCTGATGGCCAAGGGCGCGTACGGCGCCGTCACCCTGGCCACCGACGACCTGGACGGCCTCTTCGCCCGCCTCGAGGCCGACGGTGCCGACGTCGTCCAGGAGCCGATGGACCAGGACTACGGCGTTCGGGACTGCGCCTTCCGCGACCCCTCCGGCAACCTGCTCCGCATCAACCAGCTGGACTGACCGGCGGCTCGCGCTGGCCCCGAGACCCGGCGGCCCTCCGGGGCGTGAGGCAGCACCCGAGCTGGGCGCAAGCTCGAGGCCACCGTGCGAGTGGACGCCGACGGACGGAAGACAGACCGGCTCCGTCGAGCTTGCCGACCCGACCTCAGGACTCCGGGGGACCCAGTCGGACGTCGACCGGGTCCCCCGGGCAAACCCCTGCCGATGTGGTCGTACCACTGTTTACGGATCACGGTCGCCACGCAGGGTCAGTGCCTGCCGTAGCCCGTTCGCCCCAGGGGTGAGGCGAGACCGCGAGGCTACAGACTCGTTCTCTCCAAAGGTCGACCGAGTATCGCGAGGACAGCGGCAGCCGAGTGCGTCAATCCGGAGTGCAACGGAGCCGCCAGGGCCAGACCGGAGCCGTAAGTGGCCGGTTTGTGGCTGCGATCGAATCCTGCTCGCGGGTCCAGTCGGCGTGTCAGTGGAGTGGGAGGTAGACGACCCGGTTCTCCCAGTCGTTCGGCTCGCTCGCGCCAGCGATCAGGATGAGCTCGTCGATGAGCACAGATCGAGGAACGGACTCCGGGATCTCGATGACCCCCGGCATGGGCAGTCCGGCGGCAACGCGCTCGTAGGCGAAGTCGGCGAAGGTCGAGACATCGTGAGTCACCACGATGCGCTCCTCGCGGGCGGCCCACTCCAGCACCTGCGGGTCATCGACCTCGCGTAGGCCAACCTCTTGCACGGGCACGATGTCGAGATCGGGCTCGCGTCGCTTCAGCCCTGCCAGTGTCTTGTGATCGAAGTTCTCGTCAGCCAGGAACTTGACCGTCATGCGTCCGGCCGGGCGAGGATCTTTGCGCGGAGGCCCTCGGGCGGGAACCTCGTCTCGATCGCAGAGCGCTGCGCGGTGCGCTCGTCGGCTCGCCCTGCCAGGTAGTCATTGACGTCGTCACGATGACGCACGCAGTAGGTGAAGATGGCATAGATGTCGCCGAGCGAGACGGTCGGATACGACTCGTGGATTGCTTCGGGCGAGTCCCCGCGTTCGAAGGCAGCGACGAGTGTGTCCAGCGGAACTCGGGTGCCGATCACGATGAGCCGACCAGCGGCGTCCCTGGTCAGCGGAACCGGCTCTGGCTCGATCGCCGCTGCGGTCATCTCGATGCACCTCCGCTTCAAGCGTACCGGCGATACCCTGCAGGAGTGCCGGGATTCGTCACTCACCCTGCCGAGCCCGTCGCCCGGGATGCGGCGATCAGATCGTTGGCGAGTGTCTCCGCCATCGCCTCCTCCTCGATCGCAAGTCCGTGCGCGGCCATCACCTCGGCAAGCCTCGGGTCCCATGGCGAGGGGACCGGGCGTCCCTCGAGGGCAAGCGATGGCAGGTCGCCCTCGACAACGGCCAGGTAGTCCGTGGAGGTGTATCTCCACGGCGTCCAGTGAACCCGCCGGCGGAGGGCCTGCGCTATCTGCAGGCCTGGCCAGTCGAAGTCACCGTGGTAGCGACACCCGGCTCCGCGTCCGGTCAGGATGGCAATGAGTTCCACCACCGCGGTGCTGGGCTGGCCCCACGTGCAGATCAGCACCGGCGCAGACGCGCCCGCATCCGAGCACCCCCAAGCCGTGGCGGCAACCTCGACGATCGTCGGGTTCTCGCAGACGTGGACGATCCGGTCGGTTGGCAGCACCTCGACACCGCCGGAGCGGACCTGGTCGAGGGTCAGAACCAGAGGCATCCGGGCGGTTCGCATGGCCTCCAGCGCCGCCGCGCTCGCCTGCGCCGACGCCCCAGCCGGGTCAGCCGCACCCGGAACCCCCAGGCACAGCACCGTCGACGCGACGTTGGACAGTACGACGCCAACCGCTGCCCAAGCATCGCGGCTCGAATGAGCGTCCGGCGCGAACGCAGCCGCGACAGCAGCGGCAGCCAAGCGCCCGAGTGGACGCGACATGTCGAGAGCATGCGCGTCGCCAGTAAGCCGTCGCGCGAACACAGACAACGGCTCCCCTGCCGATGGCAGAGCCGCCACGACCGATGCCACGAGTTCGACGAGACGAGCACCGACGTCGGGCCCGTGGGCAACCCCGGTCCGCGCAGCCTCCGCCCGCGCTGCTCGCTTGAGCCCACCCGTCGAGCAGAATCCCTCCCACCAGTCCCCGAGCCCCGGGTGGTCGGCAACAGCTTCGCGAAGGCCATCCGCAGCGCGGGCCCAGTCGGTGGCGGTGCGCTGGCGTTCCACTGCCGGGTCGACGACGGGTCCGGTCAGCGTCTCGACGGCGTCGGCGAGCCCCGCTGGCCACGGTCCCCTGCGCAGGATCGCCTCGACGTCGGCAAGGTCAACCCGCAGGGTGGCGGCCGGGCGTCGTGGCCGCCCGACCAGCCGCACCGCCGCAGACCGCTGCGCGTCGGTCGGCTCGTCGAGCTGTACGACGCCGGTCAGGCTCGATCCGCGAGATGCAGCGATCCGGGAGCGCACCCGGGCCAGCAACCAGGCCATCTCCGGAACGCCGAGGAGCCGCTCCAGCGCAGCGCGGTCGCCGCTCGCAATCTTCGAATCCATCGTCATCCGAACAACGCGTCGTCCGGCGCAGTCGAATCGTGCGCATCGCCGGCCTGAGCAGCCCCTTCGACCTCGGCGAGTCTGGTGCGGCGGGTGCCGTTCCACTGCCAGCGGGTGACGCCGACTGCATCGACTCCTTCGACCCGGGAGAGCTGGGCGATGGCGAGCCCCGGCACCTGCGGGTAGCACCCCCACTCCCGCTCACTCGTCATCACGACGTCGAGGTCGAACGTGGCAAGCAGCCCCAGCGCCTTCGCGCGGGAGTCGTCGTCCACACCGGCGAAAGCCTCATCCAGCAGGATGAGTCGTGGCGCGTGCGGACTGGCGGAGTTGTAGTGGGACGAGGCGGCCGCGAAGAGCGGCACCGACATCGCCAGGACGCGCTCCCCACCCGAGGCCGGTCCGGTGGCAGGACGCCACTGGCCGTTCTGTCGACGCTCGATGACGAAGGAGTGCCACTGCCGGTAGTCGAGCGCCTGCTCGAGGTGTTCGGCCCAGCCGCCGGTCGGGTCGGTCTCGCGAACCTCGGCAATGCGGGCCTGGAGGAACCCTCCGATTGCGGAACGGTCTGCAGCCGTCCAGGTCGCGTCGGAGCGCACCATCAGGCCACGCGCAGCAGCGAGCCCGGCCGGTCCGTCACTCCGCTCCTGCCATCGGAAGCGCAGCTGCATCCCGGTGGAGGTCTTGCGGGCGGCGAGCTCCGCGTTCATCCGGTCGATCTGTGCCTCGGCCGCCAGCAGCAACTCGTGGAGCTCCCCGGCAACCTCGTTGACCAGGTGGTTCTCCAGGATCTCGCGCTCCTTCGCGCTGAGCAGCCGCTCACGTTGCTCCACGTCGTCACTCAGTCGTACGGCGAGCCGGTCGATGTCGACCTCCTCGCTCAGGTAGCGCACGCGGGCCACGACCACCTCCCCGCGCGGATCGAGGAACGAGGTGTGGCCGTGGCGGCTCATCTGGGTGGAGAGCTCCTGCGCTGCAGTCGACATCCGTTGCTGCGCCCGGCGCCAGGCGTCGTCACTCTCCTCGACATCGTCGAGTTCCTGTTCGGCGCCTCGGGAGAGGGCGAGCGCGGCGGTGACGCTCCAATCGTCCGGCGCGTCCGGGTCGGGGACCTGGAGAGCGGGCAGCGCGACGCGCAGCAGTCCGGTGGCAGCGAAGGCGCGCAGGTCACCGATCACTCGTTCACGCTCGGTGGCCGCCTCCTCGCGACGGGTGCGGAGTTCGCGGACCTTCTCTTCCAGGCTGCCGCGACGACCTGCGGTGTCCACCTGCTCTCCGCTGATCCGCGCCAGCTCGGCTTCCACCTCCGTGAGCGCGGCGGTGGTCTCACCGAGCCGCCGCTCCAACTCCGCGACCGACGCACCGACGGTGGCGCGGAGAGCGTCTGCCTGGGCGCGCAACCGCACAGCATCGGCGCTGGTCATGCGTGCGGTCTCGTCGCGCTCCGTCAGTATGGTGCTCGACTCAGCGGCCCGCTCGACGGCGGCCTCCCACGCGGCTCTTTGCGTCCACGACGCGCTGTGCCGCGGTGCGGCATTCGACCAGTGCCTCCGAGTACGTCCCGACCGCCACCAACGCGGCCTCCAGTGACTCCAGCGTTGTGCCGGTGCCGAGATCGGCTGCCGCCTCGAACAGGCCGACGGCTGCCTCCTCGGCCGCTGTCGTCGCCGCTCCCCACGCCTCCGTTGTCCGCGTCACAGCAGCTTGGGCGACCTCCAGCTCGCGGCCGGCGGCAGCCACCCGCTCATGGGCCGCCGCGAGGTCGCGCTCGGTCGCCGCGGGGTATCCGGCGCGCTCGGCCACGACGTCCGTGGCAGCCTGCTCCAGCTCGGAGAGCAGGGCACGCGCGCGCCCCTGTGCCGCGGCGAGCTCACCCTCCTCGGCACGGAGCCGCTCGAGAGCCTCGCGTCGGGTCACCTCACGAGCGCCAGCTCCGACATACTCGGCCCGCTCCTTGGCCCAGGCGCCCCGCGCGGGACCGGCGCCCCAGCGTCCGGCCGAATCGATCCACAGCGCGGCCCCGGAGGCCTCGCCGACTCCCACGCGTGCGAGCACCGATGCCACGATCGGCGCGGGCACGGCGTCGTCCGGGCCGACGGCCGGCGTCAGGAGTGCTCCCAGCGATGCGCTCGCAGCGACCTCGGGGCCGCCCGCTCCGAGCACGACGTCGCCGTGGACGGCGAGCCTGCCGTCCGGGAAGACCCAGGCGTCCAGGAGGCCCGCCGACTGCAGGGCAGCCTCGATCCCCGCCCGGTCGCTCGCGGAGACCCCGTCGGCGAAGTCGGTGAGCCGCCACAGCGGTGCGCCCGCGGCACCCTCGCGCACCGTCGGTGTGCGACCCGGTGCCGCGGGCGGCGTGGGGTCGTGGCCGGCCTCCAGGTCCGCGATCGTGGCCCGGATCTCATCGAGCTGCCCGCCGATACGGTCGATCTCGAGTTCTGCGGCGACCTTCCGTCGGCCCAGGTCGTCCAACGCGACCGATGCTGCCGCCTCGATCTCTGCGCGGACCGGAGACTCCCCGTCCAGGCTGCGCGCCCAGTCGGCGGCCACCTGGGTCAGCTCGTCCACTCCCGAGGCAGGAACCACGACGGCGAGTCCGCTCAGATAACTGCGGACCTGGTCGCGGTAGCCGACGATCGCCTCCTCGAGCGCCGCCGAGGCCGACTGGACCTGCTCGGCACGGAGGGCGCCGGCGGCTTCGGCGTCGTCGAGCGCGCGCCGCGCCCGCGTAGCCTCCTCCTCGGCGACGCGGAGGCGGTCGGCCAGGCGTCGCACCTGCCCGATCTGCTCCCGGCGACCATCCAAGGCACGCCGGGCCGCCCGCTCGTCTCGAGAGATCGACGGGTGGTCGGCTGCCAGGCCCGCGTCGACGGCGAGCCGGGCCGCGGCCTGGTTGTGCCGTTTCGCGGCCGCGAGAGCATCCTCGTGACGGCGAGCGGCCTCCGCTGCAGCCGCAGCGTCCTGCTCAGCCCGGGCGCTGGCCCGCTCGACCTCGCGCGCTGCCTTGTCGGCGGCCGACTCCTGGTCGGTCGCGGCCTTCTCCGCTTGCTCCAGTCGGGCGGCGTTCTTCATCTCCGGGCTCTCCCGGAGCGCCTTCTCCTGCCCCAGCAGAGCACCTTGTCGCTCCCCCGCGACCTGCTTGGCGCGGTCGAGCCTCGCCTCGTCCTCCCACGCCGAGGCGAGCTCATCCTCGGCGGTGCGCAGGTGGCGGCCCGCGTGCTCGAAGGCGGAGTTGGCCAGCCGAACCCCGGTGGTGTGCCGCCGCGCAGCCACCTGCGCGTAGGCGCGATAGAGCTTGAGGAAGTCCGCGGCCGCCTTGAGGGTGTCTCGGGCATCGGCGATGCCGGCGCGCTCCTCCTCCAGGGAGCGGAAGGACTCGGCGACATCGGCGACCACCGCTTGGTCGAGCGGCGCGAGGGCCTCGGTCAGCGCAGCGGAGAGCGCACGCTCGTCGGGTCGCTTCGAGAGCTGCGGCTGGCGCAGCTGGATGAGCAGGTCGATGAGGGCGGCGTACCGGTCCTCGCCGAGGCGGAACAGCGCCTCGTCGACCGCCCGACGGTAGGCCTGTTGGCTGGGGTGGACGTGGCCGTTCCCGGCCAGTGCATCGCGCAATCGCGCGTCAGTCAGCACGGTGCGGTTCTCATCCATCAGCCGCAGGTCGCCGACCCGTCGCGACGTGGTGAACCACCATTGCTTGACGATGCCTCGACCGGCGGCCGCCTTGAGACCGATGCCGAGTGTCAGGAAGTGCTCGATGCCGTCGGCGTCGACACGACCGAACTCGATCCAGGAGTACCCCGTGCGCTCGGAGGAGGCGTGGGCACCGCCGAGGAGGAGGTTCCACTCCATCCGCTTCTTCGGGTCGGCGTCGGGCTCGACACGCCGCGGCGCGATCGAGCCGTCGAGCAGGAACGGCAGGGTCAGCGCCAGCACCTTCGACTTGCCGGAGCCGTTGTTGCCGCGCAGCAGGAGCCGCCCGTCGTGGAACCAGAACTGCTCGTCGTCGTAGTAGAACAGGTCGACCAGCCCGATCCGGAGCGGCTGCCACCGCTCGGTGGAGGGGTGAGGCAGCGCTTCCGAGCCGGCGTCCTGTGGGCGGAGCCGTGCCTGCGTGCCGTTCGGGCTGGTCATCGTGCGTTCCTTTCGGCGATCGTCGGCGCTGCCAGGGCGAAGCGACGCAGCGCGGCCAGCGGACGTACGACGGCCTCAGGTCCGATGCCCTCGACCCGGACGAGGCCGAGGCCCGCCAGCCGATCGAGCGCCTCGGCGACGATGGCGTTCTCCGCTCCTGGCTCGCGGGTGGTCTTTCTCCAGTAGGAGGCGTTCTCCTTCGCCAGGGCCTTCACTCTCCGGCGCAGCGCGGTCACCTCCGTCGCCCCGCTGACGGCCAGGTGCTCGGCGAGCAGGAGGGCGGCATGGCCGTCGGTGCCCTGCTCTGGCATACGCACATCGGTGAGCTGGTCCTCAGGGTCGACCATCGCAATCCCCTCGGCGCGCATCTCCGCCACGAGGCCAGTGGCCTCGGCGATCCGTCGGGTGACGGCGACGCGCTGGCCGCTGAGCAGGTAGTCGCGCTCGGCCTCCGGTAGCTCGTCGTAGTAGACGACCGGGTCGCACAGGAGCCGCCGTGTCACAGCGTGGCGCAGCCTCCGGTGGGCCTCGTCCTCGGTGTATGCCGGCGGCGGCTCGTGCAGGGCGGCCTCGATGTCCTCAATGGTGGGTCCCGGGCCGAGCGCCGTCCCCACGAGCCCTGGCCCGTGCTCAGTCGAGAGCATCGTGGCCAACACCCGGCGGTCGACGTCGTAGAGCGCGTCACCGCCGGACGACACGTAAGCGTCCTCGTCGCCGGCCACGCGGACGAGCACGCCGTAGCCCAGCAGCAGCCGGATCGCGGCCACCAGGTCGGAGCGTTCCTCCCGGTTCCCAAGGGTGAACTCCACGCTCTCCAGACCGGGCTGGCGCGCGGCGAGCACGATCTCGTCGGCCAGCCGACCCAACGAGACCTGTGGGTCCGAGCGATCAAGCACGGCAAGGCAGAGGCACAGCAGCACGTACCGGCGCCGGGTGAAGCCGGGGTCGCCCTTGCGGGCGCGGGCCGGGTGTCGTTGTGCGATCGCGATCGCCGTCGGCCCGTGCGGCACATGCGTGCTGAGCAGCCGAACCGTCTGCGACTCCACGACCAGCCGCCAGCCGGTCTCCCTCTCGAACCACTCCCGCAGCGCGTCGGCATGGCGCCGCGCCAGCCGAAACAGCTCCGGCTCGGTCTGCGCGCGGAGCACCGGCTGCACCAGCAACGCTCGCAGCGCCTTGGTCAGGCCCTCTGCCTCACGATCCTCCAGAGCGCCGGAGATCCGGGGCGCGAGCTCCATGCGGCTCACCCGTACGCCTCCGAGAACTCATCGGCCTCATCGGCCTCATCGGTCGACTCATCGACGGCCGAGACGATGTCGACGAGGTGGTCGGGACCGGACAGTTCCCCCTCGGTAGTGCGGACCACCGCGACGCCGGCACCTGGCACCCGCCGCAGAGTGACGGTCAGCTCCCCGTCGGAGGTGTGCACCTGGGCCGTCTCGCCGCGCGGGCCCATCGCTGCCAGCGCATCGCCGAGCAAGCCGAGGAAGAGCCGGAAGGCGTCTGGGTCGAGCTCGCCGAATGCCGACAGCGGCCGTGGCCCGTGGGTGAGGATCCGGCGACGTGCCGCGGCTGTCTGCTCTGCCTCCTCGCGAGCCCGAGCGACGAGGAGGGCCTTCGCATCGCTGCGGTCGGCGACCCGGACCGCCTTGCCGCGTCGCTCGTAGGAGCCCGTGCGCCGAAGCTGCGGGCTGATCCGAACCGCCGGCGCCTCCGCCCACGGCGTGGCGTTGCCGAGATCAGCTGCCGCCCACGCGTCCTCGGTCTCGCCCGTCACGCTGAGGTGTCGGACCGGCGTCAGCCCGAAGGCGGTGCGCCACAGCCGGTGCCGGTCACCGTCATCGTCAAGGTTGGCGAACCAGCGGGCCAAGGTGAGGTAATCGTGCGTCCGGTCCGTACGCCCGCCCGCATTGTCATGCAAGGAACGGACCACCGCGAGTAGCGACGGGATCGCTGCCCGCGCGCGGGCGCGCAGCAGCTTGGCCTCACTGTCGCGGCCCTGCGAGCTGACGAACCAGTCGGTCAGCCCCGACCACTGCCGCAGCCAGACTTCACGGGCCGCGGCCGCGGCCGTCTCAGCCTCACCCGGCGCAGCGTCGGTAGCCTCGCGCTCGGCGGCGGTCGTGGCCAGGAATTCCACTCCCTCAGGAGGGAACGAGCCCAGCAGCTCCGCGATCGCGGCGCCACGCGTGAGCAGGTCGTGGATGAACCGCTCGAGGTACTCGATCAACTGCTCCTTGTAGGCCAGGAACGCCTCGACGTCGGCGTCGTGCAGATCGATCGTGCGCTGGATCGACCCCATGAATGCCACAGCGTTCTCGGCCAACTCCGCGAACCGCTCGCGAAGGCTACGCAGCGCTTGGTGGGTCCGCGCGGCATCGGCCGGTCGGCCCGCCTGGTGGTCGGCACCGTCTCCCTCAGGTGGGTCAAGAGCACGACGATGTCCTCAAGAGCCACCGACTGCAGGGAGCCACGCGTTCCGAGGGCGGCGTCGTACTGGGCCAACGCCCGCTCGGCAGCCTCGCCCGGACGCGACATCTGGTAGAGCATCCTGCGGCGGTAGAAGTCCTCCAGGGCGGTCACCCGACTCGAGTCGGGAAACGCGAGAACGTTGCCCCAATTGGGGTCAGCCAGGCGCTCCAACGCGTCCGCGACGACCTGCGCCTCGATCGGTTCTCTGCCGTCGACACGCAGCGCGTCAGACACCTGTTCCGGACGGACGTGGACCGTGAACCTCTCCTTCTCTGCCATGAGCGCGCGCATGATGCGCCGGTAGATCGGCGCGTTGGGTGCGCTGAGGTAGGCGAAGGGACCGTACGCGGCCCCGGCGCCGCCACCCGAAGCGACTGGCAAGTCGGTCACGGCAGCAGAGTCTTCCATCGACACCCGACACAGATGCCGATTCCGTCACGTCCCCGACCAGCTGGAGTGAGGGATTTGAACCCGAATCAACTCGCCCCAGATCCGCGCGCCCGCGGTCGGAACCACGCGGAGAACCGCGGAGTGTCATGGGGTGATCGACCCGGTTTCTGGCCGGTTTCTGGCCGCTGGGTACAAATCCTCGGGGTAAATGCAACCGGCCCTGACCAGCGTTTCCGCTGGTCAGGGCCGGTTTTCTTGGTAGCGGGGGCAGGATTTGAACCTGCGACCTCTGGGTTATGAGCCCAGCGAGCTACCGAGCTGCTCCACCCCGCGTCGGTGATCCCAACACTAGGGCATCGGCTGTGCGCCTTCAAAATCGGGGTCAGCCGGGTGGCACGCCTCGCGGTAGGGGCGCGGTCCAGCCGCGGCTCAGGGCCAGCAGCCGCCACCCGAAGGCGACGACGGCGGCAGGCACGGTGGCCAGCAGTAGAGGCAGGGCGAGCTCGAGCCCGATTACGGCGAGACCGGCGCCGGCGAGCGCGGGGATGGCGTAGAGCTCGCCGTGGCGCAGGATGACCGGCACCCGGCCGGCCAGCACGTCCCGGATCACGCCGCCACCGACCGCGGTCACCATCCCGAGCACCGCGGCCGGCACCGGGCCGAGGCCGTGCTCGTGCGCCTTGAGCGCGCCGGCGACGGCGAACATGCCCAGCCCCGCGGCGTCGAAGACGTTGATCACCCGCTCGAACCGCCCGACCGCCGGGTGCCACAGGAAGGTGACCAGGCCGGCGGCGACCGGCGTGACGACGTAACGCCAGTCGACCACCGCAGGCGGCGGTACATCGCCGATGAGCACGTCGCGGATCAGTCCCCCACCCAGCCCGGTGCAGGCCGCGAGGACCACCACGCCGACGATGTCCAGGCGGTTCCGTACGGCGAGGAGCGCGCCGGAGACCGCGAAGACGAAGATGCCGAGGAGGTCGAGGGTGAGGAGCAGCACGGCGGCCGCTCAGCGTCCCAGCCGCCGCGCGACCGCCCCCGCCACGGCTCGCCCGGCGCCCCGCACCCCGGAGGCGAGGAAGTTGGCCCAGTCGAAGTAGTCGCGCCACAGCACGATCCGGCCGTCGTGCACCTCGAAGGTGCCGCACACCCAGAACTCCATCGCGAACGGCCCGCGCATCAGGACGTCGATCCGCTCGGTCAGCACGACCGGGCCGTTCGCGGCGATGTTGCGCATCTCCACCCGGAAGCCCGTGCCGAACCGCTCCAGGGTGCGGAGCTGGTTGCCGACCGCGCGCTTGCCGCGGGTCCCAGGCAGCGACACGTTCTGGTAGTAGACGTCGTCGGAGCAGAGCTCCAGCGCGCCGTCGATGTCGAGCTCCTCCAGCCGGGCGAGGAAGGCCTCCACGACCTCGATCTCGGTCATCGGGCTACTCGCTGTCGCGCCGGTTGGCCAGCCGGACCGCGCGCTCGACCGCCTCCTGCGCCCGGTCGAGCTCCTCCACCCAGCCGGCCGTGTCGCCCTCGGCCTGCTTCGTCTCGGCAGCGGCGAACGCGTCCCCGGCCTCGCGGAGCGCCTCGGCGATCTGCTCGTCGAGCGTTCCGGACGGCTCCTCCGGGGCCTCGGGCTCCTCGGGGTCCTCGTCGGGCTCCCGAGGCTCCTCTGGCGTCTCCTCGCCCTCGTCCAGGTCGACGCCCAGGGCCTGGCCCAGCGCCGACGGCAGGTCCTCGGCGATGCCGACCTCCTCGCCGTACTTCACGATGACGAACTGGAGGATGGGGAAGCTGGAGTCACCGATCGTGCGTACGGCGTACACCGGCTGGATGTAGATCAGCCCGCCCTCCACCGGCAGCGTCAGCAGGTTGCCGAAGCGCGGCGGGGTCTGCCGCTGCACGTTGAGGTCGCGCAGCGCGTCGAGGACGACGTCGTCCTGCTGCGTCTCGTTGGCGACCTGGCCGGGACCGGGCGTGTTCGGGTCGGTGATCTCGAGGATCCGCAGCTGCCCGAAGTCCTCCTTCGTCGCGTCCGAGTTGACCTGCAGGTACGCCGCCAGGGTGCCCTTGTCCCGCGGGACGAACACCGAGGTGAGCGACCAGTCGTCGGTGCCGTCGACCCCCGTCGAGAACAGCCGGTACGGCGGCTGGAAGACCGCGCGCCCCGTCACGTTGGGGTCGGCAGGCACCTGCCACCGGTCGTTGCCGGAGTAGAACTCCCCCGCGTCTGTGACGTGGTACTTCGCGAGCTGGTAGCGCTGCACCTTGAACAGGTCCTCCGGGTAGCGAAGGTGCTGCATCAGCTCCTCGGAGATCTCCGACTTCGGCAGGACCGAGCCGGGGAAGACCTTCATCCAGGTCTTCAGGATCGCGTCGTCCTCGTCCCACTGGTAGAGCCGGACGGTGCCGTCGTAGGCGTCGACGGTCGCCTTGACCGCCGAGCGCATGTAGTTGATCTCGTCGGTCGGGATCGTCTGCAGGCCGGTCTCCTCCTGCAACGAGTCGTCGATCATCGCGTCGAACGACTCCCGCTGGGAGTTCGGGTAGCGGTCGCTCGTCGTGTAGCCGTCGAGGATCCACTGGATCCGCCCGTTGACCACCGCGGGATAGGGGTCGCCGTCGACGGTGAGCCACGGCGCCACCTTCTCCACCCGCTCCAGCGGCGTGCGGTTGTAGATCACCTTGGAGTTGTCGTTGACCCGACCGGAGAGCACGAAGTTGGGCTCGCCGAACTTGATGGCGTACATCAGCTGGTTGAAGGTGCTGCCGACCGGCACCCCGCCCTTGCCGTCGTACGTCGTGCGCTGGTCGCCCTCGTCGTTGTCGGTGTCGGCCAGCCCGAGCTCGACGTCGTTGGCGCCGCTCCCCGACTTGCCCACGATGCTGTACGACGGCCCGCTCTCGCCGAAGTAGACGCGGGTCTCGAACTCCTCGGCCTTGGTCAGGTCGTCGCCGCCACCGGTGTTCTCGTCGGTGCGGATGCCCTCGGCCCACACGATCCGGCCGTTGACCTCGCTGCTGGACAGCCGGTTGCCGTAGGCCGCGATCAGGCCCTCGCCGTGGGTGTAGACGGTGTGCAGGTTGGACCAGTTGGGGTCGGGGATGCCGGAGGGGTCGAGCTCGCGGACGCCCAGGACCAGCGGCACCTCCTTGCCGTCGATCGTGTAGCGGTCGACGTCGAGCACCGGCGGCAGCGAGTAGTAGGCGCGCAGGGCCTGGCGCTGCTGGAACGTCTCGCGCACCTGCTGCGGGTCCACGACGGGTGTCTTCGTCAGCTGGCCCAGCACGGTGCGACCGCGCTCGGCGCTCGGGTCGCCCTCGGGGATGCCCTTGTAGGGCTCGCTCTCGATGTCGCTGAGGCCGTAGGCCTCCCGGGTGGCGTCGATGTTGGCCTGGATGTAAGAGGCCTCCTTGTCGGCCTCCGACGGCTTCACCTGGAAGTTCTGGACGATCGCCGGCCAGATCATGCCCAGCAGCACGGCGGACAGCGCCAGCAGCGCGAGGCCGACCGACGGCAGCTGCCAGGTGCGGCGCCACACGTTGAGGAAGAACAGCACCGCGCAGATCAGGGCCACGCCGACGAGGATGTTGCGCGCGGGCAGCAGCGCGTTCTCCGCGGTGTAGTTCATGCCGGTGAACAGCCGGTGGTCGTTGGTGACCAGGTCGTAGCGGTCGAGGAAGTAGTCGACCGCCTTCGCCAGCACGAAGATGCCGAGCAGCGCCGAGAGCTGCACCTGGGCGGCGCCGGAGAGGCGGTCGTGGCTGACCTGGAGCCGGATGCCGCCGTACAGGTAGTGCACGACGGCCGTGGCGATCAGGGCGACGATCGCGGTCGCCATCACGAAGTCGACCAGGAAGTGCCACCACGGCAGGTCGAAGACGAAGAAGCCGATGTCCTTGCCGAAGTAGGCGTCCTCCTCGCCGAACTCCTCGCCGTTGCGCCACATCAGGTAGCTGCGCCACTGGCCGATGGCCGAGGTGCCGGCGAAGATGCCGACCACCAGCGCCACGCCGCCCAGCAGCCAGCTGCGGATCGGCGTGACCGCGTCGCGGTAGCGGTCGACGCTGCCGTCGCCGCCGGCCATCCGGAAGAGCGGCCGGAAGCGGTAGGCCAGGTGCATGTTGACGGCGACCGCCGCGCCCATCAGCACGCCGAAGACGAGGAACAGCCCGACCCGGGTCCACAGCAGGGTGCTGAAGACCTGGCCGTAGCCGACCTCCTTGTACCAGAGCCGGTCGGTGTAGATCGACGCGAACGCGGTGAGCAGGAAGAACCCGACGACCAGGATCACGCCGGTGATGACGAAGGCGCGCGCGCGGCGCCCCGAGCGCTCGGGCGCCGGGCGCTCCGGCTCCTCGTCGAACAGCTCACTCATCGGTCCCACCCATGGGTTCGTCCTCCAATGTGCTGCGCAGCAGCTCCAGCAGGGCCGGCACCAGGTCGACGCCGCCCATCACCGCACTGTCCTCGTCGTGACTGCGCATCCGCAGCGCACAGTATGTCGCGCCGTGGCGCGTCACCCCGGCGACGATACGCACGTCCTCCTTGTCGGGGTGCTCGCGCGCGAACTGCTCGGCGGCCGCAGGGTCCTCCGGCACCAGCCCGTCGACGGACGGCGGCAGCACCAGCCGCTCCACCACGGCGGCGCAGCCGGTGACCACGTCGGGCCACACGATGCCCGGCAACGCCTGCTCCAGCTCCTGCCCGGCCGGCAGCGGGTCCTGCTCGATCGGCGTGAGCGAGCCGCGCTCGTCCGGGGAGTCCAGACCGAGCTGCGCGGCCAGCGCCGGCTCCTGCTCGACGAGCTGGGCGGTGTCCACCAGTGCGTAGAGCCGCGCCGGCTGGTCCCACCCGGCGCGCGCGTGATGTCCCTCGATCTCCAGCACCGCCGCAGCGAGCGCCGGGTCGACGTCCAGCTCGTAGTCCATGGCTCGCTTCGTCCGCTCGTCTCGGGTCAGCAGGTCGGGAGCTTGGCGTCGTGGTCGCCCGCCCACTTCTCGAGGGCCACCCGGGCCTCGTGCATGGTCGTCGCCTTCACCAGGCGCAGGTCGGTGTCGAGCCCGGCGACGTCGGGGCAGTTGTCCTCCGGCACGAAGAACAGCTCCGCGCCCGCCTCCTCGGCGCCCGCGATCTTCTGCTCGATGCCGCCGATGGCACCGACCGTGCCGTCGGGCAGCAGCTCACCGGTGCCGGCCACCGCCTCGCCGCCCGTCAGCGAGCCGGGGGTGAGCGTGTCGTAGATGGCGAGCGCGAACATCAGCCCGGCGCTCGGGCCGCCGACGCTCGGGTCGACCCGCAGGTTGATGTCGAAGGGGAACTGGTAGCCGAGCCCCAGGTTGACGCCCACGCGCGGCGTGCCGTCGTCGATCTCCGGCTTGACCCGGACCTCCAGCTCCCGCTTGCCCCGCTTGATGTCGAAGACGACCGGGCTGCCGTCGTCGTGGGCACGGACCGCCTTCACCACGTCGTCACCGGTCTCGACCTTCTTGCCGTCGACGGCGAGGAAGATGTCGCGCACCAGCAGCTTGCCATCGGCCGGGCTCCCCGCGTCCACGTGCGAGACCTGGACGGCCGCCGGCACCTCGTGGCCGAGCTCCTCCAGGGCGACCGCCTTGGCCACGTCCTGGGAGGTCGTCATCTGGATGGCGCCCTCGATCTCCTCGTCCTCCGCGGTGCGGTCGGCCGGGTGGACGATGTCGTACGGCACGACGGCCCGGTCGGGATCCAGCCAGCGCGCCAGCGCGTCGCCCAGGGTCAGCTTGTCGCCGTGGGCGGAGGCCACCACGGTGGTGAACCGGATCTGGCCCTCGTCGTAGTAGGCCTTGTGCCCGTCGACCTGCACGAACTCCGCCTCGTCGGCGTCCTTGCCGAGGATGTCGAAGGTCGGCCCGGGGCTGTAGGACCCGTACGGCAGCGGCACGGCGAGCGCGACGCCGGCGAGGATGAGCACCAGCGGCCCCGCGATGCACACGGCGATCAGGCGCTGGGTCATGGCGCCTACCTTCTCAGACCGGCGAAATCAGGACGCGCGGCGGTCCCTGGCGGCCTGGTCGTCGCCGGTCGCCGGCGGGCCGGCCGGGGCATCGTGCTCGGCCGCGTCCCCGCTGATCACCACGGGACGCGCCTTCGAGGGGCGGACCGCGACGCCCGTCGCCCGCTCCGGCGTACGACGCTCCACGGCGTAGCCCGGCCGCCTGCGCTGCTCCCGCGACAGCGCCTCGCCCAGCCTGCGGGCCGCGGTCTCGCGGTCGACCTCTCCGCGGCCCTCGCGACCCCACCACGAGACCCACGCCATCGCGGCGAGGGTCACGACGGCCGCCGGCAGCAGCCAGAGCAGGATCTCCACCGCACGAGGGTAGGCCGGGGCGGCGCCGGGATCGGCCCGCCACGCCGCTGCGGCCACCGGCTCAGGGCACGCCCACCCACTCGTCGCTGCCGTCGGCGAACCGCTGGTGCTTCCAGATCGGCACCTCGGCCTTGAGGGTGTCGATCAGCGCCCGACTGGCCTCGAACGACGACCCGCGGTGGCCTGCGGTGGTCGCGACCACGACGGCGAGGTCGCCGATGGCGAGGTCGCCGACCCGGTGCACCGCCGAGACCCCGGTGACGTCGTGCGCGTCGGCCACCCGCTCACAGACCTCCCGCAGCCGGGCCAGGGCCGTGGGGTGGGCGGAGTAGGACAGCCCCGCCACGTCCTGGCCGTGGTCGTGGTCGCGCACCCGGCCGACGAACAGGACCAGGCCCCCCGCCGTGGCGTCGTCGAGGCTGTCCAGCACGTCGGTCACCGAGAGCGGCTGGTCGGAGATCTCGACGAGGCGGACGGCGGGGTGGCTCATGGAGGCAGCCTAGTCAGGGTGATGCCGGGGTCTTCCCGGGCGCGCGAGGTTGGTGGAGCGGCGTAAATTCGGGGCATGAGCAACCAGCCGGGCGACGACCAGCCGAACCCGTTCAAGGGCACGCCGTTCGAGCAGATCTTCGGCGCCCTGGGCGGCGGGTTCCCCGGCCCCGGTGGCGGGATGGCCTTCTTCCAGCAGCTGCAGGGTCTGCTCCAGCCGCACGAGGGCCCGCTGAACTGGAAGGTCGCGAACGACCTCGCCCGGCAGGCGATCGGCCAGGAGCCCGACCCGGCGGCGACCCGCCGCGACCAGGACCGCGTCGCCGACGCCGTACGCCTCGCCGACCACTGGCTCGACACGGCCACCGGGTTCGCGTCGGGCGTCTCCACGACCGCCGCCTGGAGCCGCGCCGAGTGGCTGGCCGAGACCCAGCCGGTGTGGAAGGTGCTCGTCGAGCCGGTCGCCGCCCGGTCGGTCACCAGCCTCGGCAGCGGCCTGCCCGAGGAGATGAAGGCCGCCGCCGGCCCGCTCATCGGGATCATGGGCCAGGCGGTCGGCGCGATGCTCGCCACGCAGATCGGCCAGGGCCTCGGCGCGCTCGCCGGCGAGGTGCTGACCGCCTCCGACATCGGCCTGCCGCTGGGCGCCCACGGCAAGGCGGCGCTGGTCGTCAGCAACGTCAGCGCCTTCGCCGACGGCCTGGACGTCAGCGAGGACGACGTCGTGCTCTACCTCGCGCTGCGGGAGGCCGCCCACCAGCGGCTGTTCGCGCACGTGCCGTGGCTGCGTGAGCACCTCATCGGCGCCGTCACCGACTACGCCCGCGGGCTGGAGATCAACGCCCAGCAGATCCAGGACCGCGTGCAGGAGCAGCTGCGCGGGATCGACCCGACCAACCTGGAGTCGATGCAGGGGCTGCTCGAGGGCGGCCTGTTCGACCCGCCGCAGACCGAGGCCCAGACGGCCGCCCTGGCCCGGCTCGAGATCGCGCTGGCGCTGGTCGAGGGCTGGGTCGACGAGGTGGTCAGCCAGGCCACCGAGGAGCGGATGCCCGCCGCCGCCAAGCTCCGCGAGGCCGTACGACGCCGCCGGGCCGCCGGCGGTCCCGCCGAGCAGACCTTCGCTGCTCTCGTCGGCCTCGAGCTGCGGCCGCGCCGGCTGCGCGACGCCTCCACCCTCTGGGGCGGGCTGCGCGCCCGCTCCGGGCAGGAGGCCCGCGACGGCGTGTGGATGCACCCCGACCTGCTGCCCACCGCGGCCGACCTCGACGACCCGCTGACGTTCCGCGCCGAGGCCACCGCACCCGAGGAGCTGTCGGCCGACGAGTTCGATGCCGAGCTCCGCAAGCTGCTCGACGGCCCGGGCGACGCGACTCCGGGCGACGCGACCTCGGGCGACGAGACCCCGGAGGCGTGACCCCGCCCGACGGCCTCCACGCCGACGCGCTCGCCACCCTGCGGGCGTGGACCGCGCCGAGCCCGGACCAGGAGCGGCTCCGCCGCCGGCTCGTCGACCACCTGGAGTCCACGGCCGACGGCATGTGGCGGTCGTCGTATCCCGACCACCTGACGGCGGGCACCCTGGTGCTCGACCACACCGGCGACCGGGTGCTGCTCAACCTGCACCGCAAGGCCGGCCGGTGGTTCGCCTTCGGCGGGCACGCCGAGGAGCAGGACGCCACGCTGGCCTCCGTCGCCCTGCGCGAGGCCCGCGAGGAGAGTGGCATCGCCGACCTGGCCCTGCACCCCGAGCCCCTGCAGCTCGACGTCCACGTCGTGCCCTTCTGCGACCCTCGCGGCGGGGTCAGCCACCTCGACGTGCGGTACGGCGCCGTGGCCTCCCCCGACGCCCGCGAGATCACCAGCGAGGAGTCCCTCGCCGTCCGCTGGTGGTGCGTCGACGCCCTCCCCGACCTCGAGCCCAGCATGCTCGACCTCATCTCCCGCGCCCGCACCCTCCTCCCCTGACCCACGAGGTGGCGCGTTCCGGCGCGCGAGGTGGCAGGTTTCGGCGCGCGAAGTGGCAGGTTTCGGCGCGCGAGGTGGCACGCTCCGGCGCGCGAGGTGGCAGGTTCCGGCGCGCGAGGTGGCAGGTTTCGGCGCGCGAGGTGGCAGACCTGACCCATCCAGGCTCGCCTTACGGCTCGACTCGGCTCGATGGAGCTCAGTCGACCTCGCGGCTGGGAGTGCCGACCTCCTCCGACGGCGGGCGGGGCAGTCGCGCCGCGTCGGACCACCCGGCCAGGTAGCCGCGGGCCTTGTCCGACGCCGGGTAGTGGGCGACCCAAGCCCAGAACTTGTCGTTGTGCCGGGGCTCGATCAGGTGGGCGAGCTCGTGCACGATGACGTAGTCGATCACCCAGTCCGGCATCCG
Source organism: Nocardioides proteolyticus (assembly GCF_051280635.3). NCBI lineage: Bacteria > Bacillati > Actinomycetota > Actinomycetes > Propionibacteriales > Nocardioidaceae > Nocardioides > Nocardioides proteolyticus. The sequence continues at coordinate 58,368 of NZ_JBNBPO030000020.1, forward strand.
CTGCAGCCGCTCCGACAGCCGGATGCTGCGGTCGCTCGGCGTGCAGGACCCCCACCGCGACCGCTGGTTGCCGACCCAGCGCACCGACTCGGGCACCGCGATGCCGCCGAGGTACTCGTCGCTGAGCCGCTGCGCCCGCGCCACCAGGTCGGCCTCGGTCCACTTCCGCGGCGCCGACTGCCGGCGCTCCTTGCGCTCGACGCGGGCCACCATCCGGGTGACCCAGTCGCGCTCCTCCTCGACGGTCAGGCTGGCCGGCACGAGCACGACGATCGTGTCGCCGTCCCGATAGGCCGAGACCGTACGACGCCGGCGCTCCGACCGTCGTACCTCGACCCGCGGCTTGCTCCGCGCCATGGCCTGACCCTACGACTCCGGAGCCGCTCGCACCGGCTGACGCGCGGCGCGCTCAGGGCCGGGCCCACTCCAGCAGCCGCTCCCGCGGCCAGGTGTTGACGATGCGGTCGGCGTCGATCCCGGCCGCCTCGGCGCGCTCGCAGCCCAGCAGCGGGTAGTCCAGCTGCCCCGGCGCGTGGGCGTCGCTGTCGATCGAGAACAGGCACCCGATGTCGCGGGCCAGCTCGAGCAGCCGGGTCGGCGGGTCGCGTCGCTCGGGCCGGGAGTTGATCTCGACCGCCACGCCCTCCTCCGCGCACGCCTCGAACACCGCGCGCGCGTCGAACTGGGACTCCGGGCGGACACCGCGGTTGCCGGTGACCAGCCGGCCGGTGCAGTGGCCGAGCACGTTGGTGAAGGGATTGCGGATCGCGGTGACCATCCGCCTGGTCATCTGGTCGGCGTCCATCCTCAGCTTCGAGTGCACGCTCCCGACCCGGACGTCGAGCCGCGCGAGCATCTCCTCGGTCTGGTCGAGCCCGCCGTCCTCGAGGATGTCGACCTCGATCCCCCGCAGCAGCGTGAACCCCGACCCGCCGAGGTGCTCGTTGACCGCCGCCACCACGTCCAGCTGCCGGGCGAGCCGCTCCGCGGACAGCCCACGGGCCACCTTCAGCCGCGGTGAGTGGTCGGTCAGCACGAGGTACTCGTGGCCCACCTCGAGCGCGGTCATCGCCATCTCCTCGATGGGCGAGCCGCCGTCGGACCAGTCGGAGTGGGAGTGCAGGTCACCGCGCAGCTTCGCCCGCAGCGCCATCCCGGCGCTGTCGGCGGTCAGCGCCGCGCCATACTCCCGCTCGACCTCGGCCAGCTTGTCGGGCACCCGCCCCTCGACGGCCTGGACGATCACCTTCGCCGTGCTCGCGCCCACCCCCGGGATCTCGGTCAGCGTGCCCGCACCGGCCCGCTCGGCCACCTCCTCGGGCGAGAGTCGCAGGATCGCCGACGCCGCGCCCCGGTAGGCCTTGACCTTGTAGCTGTCGGCCCGGCCCCGCTCCAGGAGGAAGGCGATCCTCCGCAGCGCGGCGACCGGCGTGCCGGCGTACTCCTCGTGCCCCTCGTGCTCGCTCACGTGCTCCGACTCCCGCGTCCGTCAGAAAAGTTCTGTCCACAGGCAGTGGAAGAACCTGTGGGTTGCATCCTCGCTGGTCACCCGACAGTACGACGCCCGCCCGCCCCGGTTCGCTCGGCCCCTCGTGGGCGCCCCCTCCACAGGGTGCCCACCACCCAGGGCCACTCATCCACGGGCGCGGACCCTCCTCCACAGCCGCGTCCACAGCGTTGTCCACAGGCCGACACGCGGCAGGATTGACCGACCTCGGAGCCGCTGCCTAGCGTCGTGTCGGACGAGGCCCCCGGGGCCGCGACTCCTCGCTCGCAAGGGGAAGGCAAGCGAGGGGCCGCCCAACCGGGGGCCTCGCTGCGTTACATGGGCCGAGCGTGTCTCCGGCGCAGGGACCGGGCGAGCAAGCTCGCCATCGGCGCCTCCCGCCACGCTGCCGGCCGGGTGCTCGATTGGCCGAGCGCGTCTCCGGCCCAGACCGGGCGAGCAAGCTCGCCATCGGCGCCTCCCGCCACGCTGCCGGCCGAGGTCAACGGGGCCGAGCGTGTCGGCGCCGCAGACCGGGCGAGCAAGCTCGTCATCGGCGCCTCCCGCCACCCCGCCGACCTGGGGCCCCGTCACGCTGCCGGCCGCCGAGCCCTACCGGCCCTCGAAGACCGGCGCCCGCTTCTCCTGCGCAGCTCGGATGCCCTCCTGCAGGTCGGCGGTGGCGAGGGTGACCGGCTGGGCCAAGGCCTCCCAGTCCAGGCACGCCTCGAGGTTCGCGTGACCGCGCTGCAGGGCCGACTTCGTCAGCCGGGTGGCGATCGGCGCCGCGCCGGCGATGGCGGCAGCGGCCGCCAGTGCCTCGTCGCGCAGGGCATCGCCATCGACCACCCGGGACACCAGCCCCAGCCGGAGCGCCTCGTCGGCCTCGACGATCCGGCCGGTGAGGAACAGGTCGCGGGCCGCAGCGGCACCGACGACCTCGGGCAGCAGGTAGGTGCCCGCCATGCCGGGGTGGATCCCGAGCTTGGTGAAGGGCACGCCCATCCGCGCTCCGGTCGCCGCGTAGCGGATGTCGCAGGCCAGGGCCAGGCACAGGCCGGCGCCGATCGCGGCGCCGTTCACGGCCGCGATGGTCGGGACCTCGAGCCGCCGGATCGCCAGCCAGGAGCGGTAGAACGGCAGCATCCGCGTCCGCAGCTGGTCGACGGTCGCCTCCGGGTCGGAGGCCAGCCACGACAGGTTGCCGCCGGAGCAGAAGGCGCTCCCCTCGCCGGTCACCACGACCGCCCGGACGGTCGGGTCGGCGGCGAGGTGGTCGACCGCCGCCACCCACGACGCGGTCATCTCGTCGCTCATGGCATTGCGCATCTCCGGCTGGTCGAGCACCAGCAGCGCCACGCCCTCGCTCGGTCGCTCCAGGCGCAGGTGGGCCAGCGGGGGCTCCGGCGGCGGCAGGGGCGATTTCGGGGCCGGTTCAGACATACCGGGCACGCTACTGCGCCTCAGGAGGCGCGTGTCGTAGGGTCAGGGAGGTTCGGAGCATCCCTCCGGACACCGACGGGCTTCCCCGACGTCCCCGTCGCGACGACCCAACGAACACAGATGAGCAAGGAGGCCGTCATGGCGGAGACCTGGAGCGGCGAGTTCTACTGCGTCAAGTGCAAGGCCAAGCGTGAGGCCGAGGGCGAGGTCAAGGTCAACGAGAAGGGCACCCGGATGGCCAAGGCCGTCTGCCCCGAGTGCGGCACGAACCTCAACCGGATCCTCGGCAAGGCCTGACACAGGCCTGCAGACCGATCGTCGCGGGCGGCTCCCCACGGTGGGGCCGCCCGCGACGCATTTCCGGTGGCCGCCGGTCGGCGGGCCCCCTGTGGATGAGCGCTGCGGCCGGACCCGCCCGGGTGCGACGCTGCGGGCATGCCGTCCATCCTCGGGAGCCGCCGCCTCGCCCTCCGGCCCGGCGTTCCCGTGCTCGCCCGTTCCCCCGGCGTGATCCAGGTGGGTCTCGACGAACCGTCCGTCCGGGTCGACGACGGCCCCGACGTCGCCCGCCTCCTCGCTGCACTGAGCAGCATGGGCGGCCTGCCGGAGGAGCCCGGCGACCTCGCGCCGGCGGCCGACCGGGTGCTCGCCCGGCTCCGCGAGGCCGGCCTGGTCGTCCCGATCGCCGCGGCCGAGCGGGTCGCCGACCCGAGCCTCACCACGCTCCGCGCACAGTTCGGCCCCGACGCCGTACGACGCCAGGCCGCGCGTGCCGAAGCCGCGGTCGCCGTCCGGGCCGACGCCGCCGCCGGGGCGCTGATCGAGCCGCTCCTCGCGGCGGCGGGCCTGCGAGCGGTGGACCCGGGCGCCAACGAGGCCGCGGTCGAGCTCGTCGTGGTGACCGGCACGGTCGCTCGCGACCGGCTCGACCAGCTGACCCGCGACTCGATCGCCCACCTGGTGGTCAGCGGCAGCGCCGCCGGCCGGCGGGTGGGGCCGTTCGTCGACCCCGGCCGGACGGCCTGCCTGCGGTGCGTCGACGCCCACGAGTCGCTCCACGATCCCCGTCGACCGCTGCTCCTCGCCCAGGCCGCCACTGCCTCCGCGGCGGAGCCGCCCCCGCGTGACCCGCTGCTCGACCAGCTCGCGCTCGCGTGGGCGGTCCGCGACCTGGCCCGCTTCGTCGAGGGCGACGAGCCCAGCACCTGGTCCACGACCGTGGACCTCGGCCCGGGCGGCGCCCCGGAGGTCACCCGCTGGGGACGCCACCCGTGGTGCGGGTGCTCCTGGGACGCCGTCCTCGAGCTCCCCTGAGGCGGTGCGCGTCAGCGTCACCCACCGAGGCCGCCCACCGAGGCCGCCCACCGGGGCCGGTCCCCGGCGCCGCCCTCCGACCGCCTCCGCACCGTCACCACCACTCGCTGTCGAGCTTGGCCTCCATCGACCGCAGGTGCTCGCGCGAGCACTCCTCGCAGTACCGCCTGACCCGCCCGCGCTCGACCGAGGTCACCCAGGTGACCGGCGGGTCGTCCCCGTCGGCCCGGCGCCCGCAGAAGTCGCACAGGACCATCACGTCTCCCAGCGTAGGCAACCGGCGCCCGGACCGCCGCGGTCCGCCGTACCTCGAAATGCCGAAGGGGCCGGACCCGACGGTGGTCGGTTCCGGCCCCTTCTTCTTCACCCGCGATCAGGTGTCTCCGAGGAGGTCCCCGGAGGTTCTGATGGGGCGGCCGTGGCGATGGTCGCCACGCGTTCCCCCAGTCCCGCTGTTGTCCGCGAGGCGGACGTCAGAGTGCGCGAGCGAGGGCGAGACGAGCCTGCTGCGCTGCGCGCTCGGCCTTGCGGCTCAAGCGACGGGCGCGGGCCATCCGGGTGGCCACGCGCAGCTGCTGCGCCTCTCCCAGGCGCCTGGACATCTGCGCGCGGGCCAGGTCTTCACTCATCAGGTCGTACATCGTGGTGCTCCAGTCTTCGGTTCGGTTTCAGGAAAGTCGTGCGGTGTGTTCGGTGCTGGTCACGCGGCGGCGTCCTTGCGCGGCCGGCCCCGGGGCCGCTTGCGCGGGATCACCACGCCTGCCAGGAAGAGCTGCCCTCCCCAGACGCCCCACGGCTCGCGCCGCTCGAGGGCGCCCTCGAGGCACAGCTGCTGGACCGGGCAGTCCAGGCACAGCGCCTTCGCGGCCTCGACGTCCGACGGGGACTCGGCGAACCACAGCTCCGGGTCGTTCAACCGGCACGGCAGCAGCTCGTCCAGCGTCGGCTCGAGAACACTGGTCGTCATCTGCTTTCACCTCCTCTACTTCTGACCTGATCGCGTTGGTCGTTTCCTTGGTGGGACCTGCGACTTCGCGCGAATCTCGGTCGGAGAAGCACGAAGGCCGCGGATCCCGGTCTGTTCGGGTTCCGCGGCCTGGAGGCTGCCGATCTGGTGACTAGGTCAGATCGGTGGGCTCCAGGCGGGGAGACCCGGGACGTACACGGCGTCGATGCACGTGTGGTCCATGCCGGTGGTGGCGCGGTCCCGCTTGACGGCCTTGACGCCGGCGACGACGCCGCCGAACGGCGCAAAGGCGGCGTTCGGCGCGGTCGGACGCGCAGCGATGCCCTGGACCTCGAGGGTCGCGAGGGCGGAGGCGGCGTGGCCGGGGGTCGCGGACAGGGACAGCGGAAGCTGCCAGGTCGTCACGGTGTAGTTCTCCATCGGTCGCCACCTCCTTCGGTGTCTGTCGGGCGCCAGCCTTGCCAGGGCTGCGGTGCGCACTGTGGTTCGTTCTGGTCAAGGACCGTAGTGGTCCGCGGATCGGCGCCGCAAATCATTTACGGCATTTCTTCATGGATTTTCTGCCACCAGTGCCAGGACGGCCTCGCCGTACCGCTCGATCTTGCTCGGGCCCACGCCGTTGATCCGCGCCAGCGCGGCCATCGAGACCGGCTTGTGCTCGGCGATCAGCTCCAGGGTGGCGTCGGTGAAGACGACGTACGCCGGCACGGGCCGGCCCTCCTTGCCGTCCTCGTCCCTGCCCAGCTCGCGGGCCGTCTCCAGGCGCCAGGCCTTGAGCCGGTCGAAGAGCTGCTCGTCGTAGCGCACCGGGTGGTGGGCGCACCGTCCTCGCTTCTTCTCCGCCGCGCTGGTCAGCGGCTGCATGCACTCGCGGCAGCGGGCGACCTTCGTCCGGCTTCGTGGCGCCTGCGGCTGCTGGCTCTCGGGCAGCATCGGCATGAGAAAGCGCGACGGCTGGCGCCGCGCCGCCTGGCCGGGGTTGCGCGCGGCGGCCCACGAGACCATCAGCTCGCGCCGGGCGCGGGTCATCCCGACGTAGAGCAGCCGGCGCTCCTCCTCCACGGCGTCGCGGACGCCACCGGACGCCGACGAGGCCTGCTCGGCATAGCTGATCGGCACCGTGCCGTCCTGCACGCCGCAGCAGAACACGGCGTCCCACTCCAGCCCCTTCGCGGCGTGGAAGGTGGCGAGGGTGACGCCGTCGGCCGTGGGGGCGTGCTGCTCGGTCGCGCGGCGGTCGAGCTCCTCGACGAAGGTCGCGAGGGACGCCCCGACGCCGTGCTCGTCGGCGAACTCGGCCGCCTGGTCGGCCAGCGCCTGGAACGACTCCCACCGGTCCCGCACCTGACCGCGACTGGTGGGCGGCTCGACGGTCCAGCCGATCGACGCCAGCACCGCCTTGACCACCTCGAGCCACGGCCCGTCGGCCTCCCCGGAGCGCGCGGCTCCGCGCAGCCGGGTCACCGCCTCCCGCACCTCCCGGCGCTCGAAGAAGCGAGCGGCGCCCCGCACGACGTAGGGCACGCCCCGGTCGGTCAGCGCGTCCTCGAAGGTCTCCGACTGGGCGTTGATGCGGAACAGCACCGCCATCTCGCCGTACGGCGTCCCGGCGCGGTGCAGCCGGGCGACGCGGTCGGCGACGGCCCGCGCCTCGGCCACCTCGTCGGGCTCCCCCACGTAGCGCACCGCCGGGCCGGCGGGCTGCTGCGATCGGAGCTCCACCCCGGCGCTGGGCGTGCCGGCGAGCAGCCGGTTGGCCTCGCCCACGATCTGCGGCGTCGAGCGGTAGTTGCGAACCAGCTCGATCGAGGTGGTCCCCGGGTGCCGGCGCGGGAAGTCGCGGAGATAGCCGGCGTCGGCGCCGGCGAACGAGTAGATCGTCTGGGCGGGATCGCCGACGACGCACAGCTCGTCGCGGCCCCCCAGCCACAGGTCCAGCAGCGCGGACTGGAGCGGCGAGACGTCCTGGAACTCGTCGACCACGAACCACTTGTACTGGCGGCGCACCTGCGCGGCGACGCGCTCGTCGGAGGCCAGGACGCCGGCGGTGAGCAGCAGCACGTCCTCCATGTCCATCCGGCCCTGGTCGCGCTTGACCTCCTCGTAGGCGGCGAAGACCCGGCCGATCGTCTCCGGAGCCTGGTCGGCCACCGACCTCCCCCGCGCCGGGGCGACGCGGGCGTAGTCGTCGGCTCCGACGTTGCTCACCTTGGCCCACTCCACCTCGGACGCGACGTCGCGCAGCAACGCCTGGTCGGCGCGGAGACCGAGGTTGCGACAGGCCGCGGCCAGCATCGGGATCTTGGACTCGGTCAGGGTCGGCAGCTCGGTGCCGTGCACGTGCGGCCAGAAGTACCGCAGCTGGCGCAGCGCGGCGCTGTGGAACGTCCGCGCCTGGACCCCCGGCGCGCCCAGCGCCCGCAGCCGCTGGCGCAGCTCACCCGCGGCACGGGTCGTGAACGTCACCGCCAGCACCTCGGTCGGCGCGTAGACCCCGGTGTGCACGCCGTGCGCGATCCGGTGGGTGATCGCCCTGGTCTTGCCGGTGCCCGCGCCGGCCAGGACGCGCACCGGACCGCGCAGCGTCTCGGCCACCTGCCGCTGCTCGGGGTCGAGCGCCGAGAGCAGCCGGTCGACTGCCTGGGCGGTGGTGCCGGGACGCCCGGACTGCGTCATGCGCGGGAACAACTCCTTCGCGAGATCGGTTGTGACAGGACCTGGTAGACAGGGCCAGACCCTAGACGGCGGAGGCGACAGTCCGATGAGCTCCTTCACGATGTACACGACCACCTGGTGCGGCTACTGCCGGCGCCTCAAGAGCCAGCTGGACCGTGAGGGCATCAGCTACGAGATCGTGGACATCGAGCAGCAGCCGGAGGCCGCCGCGATCGTGGAGTCCGCCAACAACGGCAACCAGACGGTGCCGACCCTGGTCTTCGCCGACGGCACCGCACAGACCAACCCCAGCGTCGCGCAGGTCAAGGAGAAGCTGGCCTCGCTGGCCTGACCCGGTCGCCGGCCGGAGCACGACGGCTCCGTGGCGGGTGGGCATGCTCACCAGCTCCCCGGCAGCGCCCCGCCGTACCAGTGCTCGACCAGCGACCGGCTGATCGACACCCCGCCCGGCAGGACGAGCGAGCCGTCCTCGGCGCCCGCCCGCATCTGCGCCCGGGTGAGCCAGCGGGCCTCCTCGACGTCCTCGTCGTCGAGCCGGATGTCCTCCGACACCGCCCTGGCATGGAAGCCGAGCATCAGGCTGGACGGCAGCGGCCAGGGCTGGTTGCCGAAGTAGGTCACCTCCCCCACCACGACGCCGGTCTCCTCCAGCACCTCACGCCGTACGGCGTCCTCCAGGGTCTCCCCGGGCTCGCAGAACCCGGCGAGCGTGCTGAACCGACCGGGCGGCCACCGCGGGTGCCGGCCGAGCAGACACCGCTCGTCGTCGGCGCCGGGCTCGCCGGCCGTCACCAGCATGATCACCGCCGGGTCCGACCGTGGGAACTGCGGCTTGCCGCAGCCGGTGCAGAGCAGCTCGTGGCCCGCCGCGCGCGGCACCAGCCCCGCACCGCAACGGGGGCAGTGCCGGTGGGCCCAGTGCCACTCGGCCAGGCCCAGGGCGTGGAAGAGCAGCGGCGCGTCCGCCGCCGACGACTGCAGCAGCGGCAGCAGCCCTCGCAGCGGCAGCCAGGTCTCGCCCTCGGCGCGCGCCGCGTCGGCCGGGACGATCACCCCCCACCACGTCGTACCGTCCCGCTCGCCGAGCAGCAGCCGCATCCCGTCGGGGGCCTCGGCGGTGGGCAGCCACTCCAGGCCCTCGGGGCCCGGCCGGACCCTCGTCCCGGCGATCACCAGCACCCGGCTGGCCGGGTCCGACCAGCGCTCCTCCAGCCACGCCTCGTCGGTGCGGAGCAGACCGAGCCGGTCGTGCGCGCCCTGCGACAGCGCGAGGTGGGGATAGGTCACGCTCCCGAGCCTAGGGGCCGCCGTCCGCCGGCCGGTCAGCGCAGCAGCCGCTCGATCTCGGCGCGCCCCGGCAGGTCGTCGTGGACGACGAGCCGGTCGGTGCGCACGTAGTAGAAGCCGGCACGGACCCGCTCGATCGGGACACCGGCCAGCTCCGCCCACGCGAGCCGGTAGACCGCGAGCTGGAGGGGATCGGCGGTCTGGCGCGCGTTGGTCTTCCAGTCGACCACGAGGTACGACGCCGCGCCGGTCGCCGCGCCACCGGCCGCCTCCTCGTAGACCGCGTCGATCCGCCCGCGCACCACCTGCCGGCCGCTGCCCGCGGCCCCCAGCACGAGGGCGAACGGCGCCTCCACGGCGAGCGGCACGCGGGTGCCGAAGGCGCCGGCCTCGAAGGTGCCGATCAGCTCCTTGAGGTCGGCGTCGTCGTCGATGCCCGCGTCGGCGCGCCCGGCCAGCTCGTCGGGGTCGAACAGACCCTGCTGGCCGAACCGGGCCTCCACCCAGGCGTGGAACCGGGTGCCGAACCGGGCGGCCGGAGCCGGTGGGCGCGGCATCGGTCGCACCAGCTCGCGGGCGAACGCCTCCGGGTCGTCGCGCAGCCGCGCGAGGGCCGTGGTGGACAGCGACGAGGGCAACGGCACCACGAGCTCGGAGGAGCGGTCCTGGCGCGCCTCGGTGAGCAGCCGGTCGATCTCGGCGTCCCACTCCGCCACCCGCGACGCCTCGACGAGGTCGAGCTCGGGGTCCGGCGCTGTCAGGTCCACGTCGCGGACGAGCACCGCCGCCGCCAACCGCCGGGCGGCCTCGGCGCCGACCCCCTCCACCGGCCAGGGCCGGGCGGGGTCGTCGGCGTCGTTGGGGTTCGCGGCGCCGCGCTCGGGCCGGTCGAGCCACGTGACGGGCTCGGACCACTCCTCGCAGAGCTCCCGGATCACCTGCTGGAACGGGGAGGGCCCGAACGGGGTCTTCCGCTGGCCCCAGAGGAACGACGAGACGTGCAGCTGGTGGGCCGGACGGGTGACCGCGACGTAGCCCAGCCGCAGCTCCTCCTCCGCCTCGTGGGCCTTGGTGTCCGCCCGATAGGCGTCCAGCGCCGCCTTGTCGTGACCGTGCAGCTGCGGCAGGTCGGCCGCGTCGCCCCGCAGCGGCGCGGGCAGCACCGACGGCGAGGAGACCCACAGCGACCTGCCCTGGGTGCTCGGGAACCGGCCCTCGCAGGCGCCGGACAGGAACACGACGTCCCACTCCAGGCCCTTGGACCGGTGGACGGTCAGCAGCTTGACCGAGTCGGCCTCCGACGGGGTGGCGACCTCCAGTCCGTTCCCGACCTCGTCCTCGGCGGTCAGCCAGGCGACCAGCGCAGGCAGGGTGACGTCGCCGTCGACCGCCTGGAAGTCGGCGACCGCCTTGACGAAGAGGTCGAGGTTGTCGCGGCGTGACGCCGCGGCCGGGCTCACCGACGACGCCAGCTCGACCTCCACGCCGGTGACGTCGATGATCCGCCGCACGAGGTCGAGCAGCGGCTCCCCGACCGCGGCCCGCAGCATGCGCAGCTCGTCGCGCAGCAGGCCGAACCGCTCGAGCGCCTCGGGCGAGTAGTCGGCCTCCCCCGGGTCGGCCAGGGCGTCGTCGAGGCAGGGGATCTCGGCCGGGTCGACGCCGTCGGCGATGCCGACCAGCTGCTCGGTGAGCGAGCCGGCGTCCTCGCCGCGACCGCGGGCACCGGCCAGCTCGAGGGCCCGCTCCCCCAGCAGCTTGAGGTCGCGTGGCCCGATGGACCACCGCGGCCCCGCGAGCAGGGTGAGCAGGGAGGCGTTGTCGGCGACGTCGCGGAGCAGCTTGAGGGTGGCGACGACGCCCGCGATCTCGGGCAGGCGCACCAGCCCCGACAGCCCGACGATCTCGACCGGGACGCCGGCGGCGGTGAGCGCGTCGAAGACCAGCTCGGCATGCTGGTTGTCGCGGCTGAGCACGGCGACCTGGGACCACGGCGTGCCGCGCTCGTGGGTGGCGTGCACCTCGCCGGCCAGCCAGGCCAGCTCCTCGGCCTGCGTCGGGAAGACCTGGGTCGTCACCCGCCCCGGCTCGGCGCTGCCGTGGCGCAGTGGAGCCACCTTGTCGCCGTACTTGTCGTAGAGGGGCTGGGCCAGCCGGTTGGCGACGTCGAGGATCCGGGTGTCCGAGCGGCGGTTGATGGTGAGCGGCAGCACCGGAACGCTGCCGGCCGCGGCCGGGAACGCCTCGGGGAAGTTGACGATGTTGGAGACCGACGCACCGCGCCAGCCGTAGATCGCCTGGTTGGGGTCGCCGACCGCCATGACCGGGTGCCCGCCCCCGAACAGCAGCGACAGCATCGTCGCCTGGGCGACGGAGGTGTCCTGGTACTCGTCGAGCAGCACCACCTTGAACCTGGCGCGCTCCGCCTCGCCGACCTCCGGCTGCTCCTGCGCCAGGCGGGCCCCCAGCGCGATCTGGTCGCTGAAGTCCATCAGCCCGAGGTCGTGCTTGAGCCTGCGGTAGGACGCCACCAGGCCCATCAGCTCGGCCCGGCGGTCGATCACGTCGATCGCCTTCTGGATGGCCGCGAGATAGGTCTTGCGCGCCTTGCCGGCCAGCTCGGCCGCGTGCGCCCGCTGGAAGGAGCGCCGCTCGGCGGCGTCGAAGTCGAGCAGGCGCTCCGGCGGGACGAGGTGCTCGCTCATCGCGCCATCGAGGGCGAGGAGGTTCTGGATGACCGTGGGCGGGTGGTCGGAGAGCTTCTCGACCGGCCCCTCGTAGCGGTCGACCGCCCGGGCGCCGAGCTGGTAGCGGGCCGCGTCGGTGATCACGCGGGTGTCCGGCTCGTGCCCGATGCGCAGCCCGTGGTCGGTCAGCAGTCCGGCGGCGTAGGCGTTGTAGGTGGAGACGGTCGGCTCCAGCACCTCGTCGTCGGGGTCCCCGCTGGCGCTCGTCGCGAGGTCGAGCGCCCCGGCGTCGGCGAGCGCCGTGCGCACCCGCTGACGGAGCTCGGCGGCGGCCTTGCTGGTGAAGGTGAGGCCCAGCACCTCCTCCGGCCGGACCTGGCCGGTCAGCACCAGGTAGACGACCCGCGCCGCCATCAGGGTGGTCTTGCCGGATCCTGCGCCCGCGATGACCACGGCCGGGGAGAGCGGTGCCGTGATCGCGGCCCACTGCTCCGGGCTGGGCGGGAACTTCGCCCGCATCGCGCGCTGCAGGTCCGCCGGCGTGTCGAGCGCGATCATGCGCTGACCACCGATCCCGCGCTCCGCGCCGGGCACAGCGGCAGGAAGCCGCACTGCCGGCAGTGGTCGCCGGCCACCGCCGGGAACCGCTCCTCGCGCAGCAGCCGGGCGGTGTGGACGATGTGGGCGCGGAGCGCGGTCCGCTCCGCGCCGTCGTCCTCGTGAGCGTCCTGCGGCTGCACCACGGGAGCCGTGGACCCGTCCTCGAGCCCGAGCTGGACGAGCTCCGCGCCGCCGGACCGGAGGCCGGCCAGGCCCTCGTCGGGTCGGTCGAGGGCTCCGGCGTCCACGGCGTACTGGTAGAGCGCCAGCTGGAGGTGGGCCTTGACCTGGGGGCCGCTGAGCGCCGAGCGGCCGGTCTTCAGATCCACCACGACCACGCGGCCGTCGGCGTCGAGCTCCACCCGGTCGGCGTAGCCGGCCAGGCGCACCTGCTCGCCGTCGTCCATGGTGACCACGGTGGAGAACCGCGCCTCGGTCTCGAGCAGCGTGCGCCGGTTGTCGGCGTGCCAGGCGAGGAAGCGCTCGATCGCGGCGCGCACCCGCGCGTGCTCGCGCTGCCGGGACCAGGGCGTGCGGAACTCCAGCCGGTCCCAGACCTCGTCGACCTCGGCCATCAGCGCGTCGGCGTCCGCGGGTGCGGCTCCCTGCGCGACCCGCTCGGCGAGCGCGTGCACGATCTGGCCGAGGTTGGCGGACTGGTGGGTGCGGCTCACGCCGCCCGCCTCGCGCTCGAGGAACCAGCGCGCGGGGCAGGCCGCGACCGACTCGAGGATGCTCGCCGAGAGCGGGACGGGGCGGTCGGCCTCGCGGATGGGCGTCGCGGAGCGGCTCGCCGCGCGGGTGCCCCACCAGGTGGCGGGGTCGGCGGCCGGGACGAGCGGGCGCCGGCGCACGGACTCGCCGGCGAGGCGGGCCAGGCGCCGGGCAGCGGCCTCGCGCAGCGCGGGTGAGGTGGTCGGGTCGGCGACGGTGCGGCGCAGCTCGGCGACCAGGCCCGGCATCGACAGCGGCCGCGCCGGGCGGCCGACGACGTGGCGGATGTGGTCGGCGTCGGGCACCAGCTCCTCCAGGAACCGCGACGGCTGCTCCCCCTCGTCGTCGGGCGAGCGCACCGCCGTGACCACGAGTCGCTCCTGGGCGCGGGTGCACGCGACGTAGAAGAGGCGCCGCTCCTCGGCGAGCAGCTCGCGCGGCGTCACCGCCGGGACCACCCCGTCCTCCCCGATCCGGTCGGCCTGGAGCAGCGTCGTACGACGCCGGAGGTCGGGCCAGCCGCCGTCCTGGACGTGCGCGACCACGACGAGCCGCCACTCGAGCCCCTTGCTGCGGTGGGCCGTCAGCAGCCGTACGGCGGCGCCGCGGGCTCCGCGCTCGGCCAGGGTCTCGGCCGGGATCTCCTGCTGGACCAGGCTCTCGAGGAAGGGCGCGACCCCGAGGTGCTCGCGGCGCTCGCCGGCGCGCACCGCGATGTCGAAGAGGGCGCAGACTGAGTCCAGGTCGCGATGGGCGCGGCGGGCCGCGCCACCGCCCGCCTCGACCGACCGTCGCAGGCGCTCGGGCCAGGTGGTGCCCGACCACAGCGTCCAGAGCAGCTCCTCGGCGCTGGCTCCGCCGTCGAGCTCGGCACGCGCCCTCGCCAGGAGGGTGCCGAGCGCGCGCGCCCGCTGCGCCTCCTCTCCCTGGAGCCCCTCGAGGAACCCGGGCTCGACCACCGCGAGCCGCACCAGCTCGCGGGAGGGCCGCGGAGACGTGTGCGCCGCCTGGGCCAGGTCCTTCTCGCGGGCGCGCAGGTGGCGGGCGAGGCGCCGCACGTCGCCGGCGTCGAGCCCTCCCAGCGGGCCGGAGAGCAGGGCCTCGGCGCGGCCGGCGTCGACGTGGCCCACGTCGTCGGGGTCGGTGTTGTCGAGGTTGACCACGGCCCGCAGCGCGTCGAGCAGCGGCAGCACGGCCGGGTCGCGCACGAGCGGGACCTCGTCGGCCGCCACCTCGACGGGCACTCCCGCGGCGCCGAGCGCCCGTCGCAGCGGACCGATGCTGGCCCGACCGGACCGCACGAGCACCGCCATCTCGTCCCAGGGGACGCCGTCCTCGAGATGGGCGCGACGCAGCAGGTCGGCGAGGTGGTCGGCCTCGGCGCGCTCGGTGTCGAAGGTGCGCACCACGACGCGGCCCTCGCCGTGGGCGCCGCCGGCGGCGACCGGCCGCAGGAACGCCTCCCGAGCGTCCTCGGGGATCGAGCCGGGCAGACCGATCCGGCCCGCGACCCGCTGGGCGGCGAGCAGGATCCGGGGGCCGAACCGTCGCGTGGTGCGCAGGGCGACCACGTCGGCCGGCGCGCCGCCGGCGCGCGGGAACTCGGTGGGGAACTCGAGGATGCCGCGCACCTCCGCTCCCCGGAAGCCGTAGATCGACTGGTGCGGGTCGCCGACGACGACGAGGTCGCGGCCGTCGCCGGCGATGGCGTGCAGCAGCGCCACCTGGCCGGGGTCGGTGTCCTGGTACTCGTCGACGAAGACGTGCCGGAACTGGTCCCGGAGCTCGTCGCGGTGCACCTCGGCCTCGATCCGCGCACGACGGATGAGGTCGGCGTAGTCGGTGGCTCCCTGGCTGTCGAGGGAGTCGAGGTACTGCTCGAGGAAGAGGCCGGCGGCGACGTACTCCTCGATCCCCTCGGCCTCGCCGAGCCGGCGCAGCCGGTCGCCGTCGAGGCTCTTCTCGCGCGCCCGGGCGAGCACGGCGTGGACCTCGCGGGCGAAGCCCCGGGTGCCGAGGGCGTGCCGGAACCGCTCCGGCCAGCGCACCGACTCGGGGTGGTCGGCCAGCAGCTCCCGCAGCACGACGTCCTGCTCGGGCGCGGAGAGCAGGCGCAGCGGTGCCTCGTAGAGCTCCGCCGGGGCGTAGCGACGCACCAGCGCATAGGCGAAGGAGTGGAACGTGGAGCTGAGCTGCATGCCGGTGGTGCGGCCGAGCCGCGCCGTGACGCGGTCGCGCAGCTGGTCGGCGGCCTTGCGGGAGAAGGTCAGGGCCAGCACCTCGTCGGGCCGGGCCCCGCGCCGCTCGATCCGGTCGACGATCGCCTCGACCAGCGTCGTCGTCTTGCCCGTGCCCGGCCCGGCGAGCACGAGCAGCGGCCCGCCGGCGTGGTCGACGACCCGGCGCTGCTGCTCGTCGAGCGTCGGCGCCGGGGCGACCGCCGGTGCCGGCGCGATCCGGTACGTCGTCCGCTGCTCCACGACGCTCACTCAACCACCCGGGCGCGACACAATCCGGCGACCTTCCGGACTCGGGTCACCGCAGCTCGAAGTCGGCGAAGTCGAACCCGGGCGAGACCAGGCAGCTGACCAGCGCGTCGCGGTCCGCGGGGAGGGTCCGCTGCCACACCCCGGCGGGCACCAGCCCCTGCGGCGACTCCGGCCCGACCACCAGCCGCTGCGCCCGGGCCTCCTCCGGGCCGGCACCCGAGCCGCCGAGCTCGACGGTCACCGTCCCGGAGTGCGCGAGCCAGATCTCGTCGGACCGCACCCGGTGCCACGCCGACGACTCCCCCGCCCGCAGCAGGAAGTAGATCAGCGTCGCCGTCGGCCGGGTCCGCCCGTCGGCCAGGGTCACCGACTCCGGGGACGCCCAGGTCTGGCGGTACCAACCGCCCTCGGGATGGGGCGAGAGGTCGTGTCGTACGGCGAGCGGCGGTCGGTCCACACCGCCAGTCTGCCGCCTCCGCCGTCCGCCACCGCGACGCGGTCCGGCAGCCGTCGTCGTACGACGGAGTCCTCAGGAGTCACCTCGACAGGGTGGTCCAAAGGAGGCGGAAAAGGCGAAGGGCCCTCGTGAGTATGAGTCACAAGGGCCCTTCTGGTTGACCGGTGCTGGTGACGATCCCGGTCGAACCGCCAGCGCTGGGATCCCACGAGCCCCGTCACCCGGCTCGTGCGGCCGGCGTCTCCGTGAGGAGCCGCCCTCGTCGCGGTCCCGGAGGACCTCGGCGGTGGCCGTCTGGATCCCGCCTTCCGGCGGTTCCCGCTCTCCCGGAGGAGTGCGTGGGAGAAGTTCTACGCCCGTCGGAAGCGGTCCCGCAAGGGCTTCGCCCCGAAAGTTCGGGCATTTCTCGGCCCTCCACCGACGGTCGGCGTGTCCTCCACAGAAGGGGGTCGATCGTCCACAGGTCCGGGCCGCCCCTCCCCAGCACGGGCAGGTCGCTGTGGAGGAGTGAGTACTGCTACTCAGCGCTGCTGAGTCGGTCGGCCGTGCCCGCCTCGGCTGCCGGATGCGGGAATGGTGGGATGCGCTACGCCGACCCCACCCTGTGCCCCGACTGCCGCTCGGACCTGCCCCGCGGAGACCTGCGCTGCCCGACCTGTCAGCTGCTCGTCCGGCACCCGCTGGCCGTCCAGCTGTTCGGCACCCTCGAGGCCGCCGACGGCCTGCTGGCCCGGCTCCGCTCCGTCTCCGCCGACGTCCACACCCGCCCGGAGCCCGCAGCTCCGGCCGCTCCGGCCGCTCCGCTGCCGGCCTCCCCGCTGCCGGCGCTCCCGCCCGCACCCGGTCGACCGCTCGCGTCCCGACCGGCTCCCGCTCGGTCGGGCGTGCCGCTCGCCTCGGTCCCCCGGATCCTGCTCGGGCTGGGCGCGCTCTGCCTCCTCGTCGCCGCGGTCGTCTTCCTCGCCGTCTCGTGGTCGGCGCTCGGCGTCGGCGGCCGCACCGTCGTGCTCGCCGCGCTCACCGTCGTCACCGGCGCGGGCGCCGTGCTCCTCCAGCGGGCGGGGCTGCGGATCGCGGCCGAGTCGCTGGTCGCGGTCGCGCTCGGCCTGCTCGCACTCGACGTGCTCGGGGCGGGTGCTGCCGGGTGGTTCGGCGACGCCTCCGGTGGCACGATGACCCTGGCTGCAGGGCTGGTGGTGGCGACGGCCGCCGCCGGGCTGGCCGCGGTCCGGACCCGCCGCAGCACTCCGCTCCTCGCTCCGCAGGTGATCTCGGGGCTCGGCCTCCTGACCGCCTACGTGGGCGCGATGGACGCCACCGACCACCGCCTCCTCGCCGGTCACGCCCTCACGTCCCTCGGCGCCGTCGCCGTGCTGGCCGCCCGCTCGGCCGGGCTGCCCACCCTGCAGTGGAGCCAGCTGGCCGCCGGCTCGGTGGCCTGGCTGGGCACCGCCCTCGTCGCCCTCGCCGGCGCGCTCGGCGACCCGAGCCTGCGTCAGCTCTGGCAGGAGGGGTCCGGCTGGGCGCTGCTGGTGACGGCGGGGTTCCTGCTCCTGCCGGGCCTCGTCACCGGCTCGCACCGGATGCGCGTGGTGGGTGCCGGCCTGGCTGCCACCGTCGTGACCGCTCTCGCCACACTGCCGGTCATCGACACCGACGCCACGACGGTCGGCCTGGTCGCGCTCGGCGCGACGGGAGCGTGGCTGGCCGCGCTCGCCGCCCTTCCCCGTCCGCTGCGCGCGGTCGCGGCGGCTCCCGCGACGGCCGGCACCGCCGTGCTGGCCGCGCTGACGCTGGTGACCTGCGCGGTGGCCGCGGCACGGTGGATCGAGCTCGGCGGGCTGTTCGCGCACCCGGCCGGCGTCGTGCTGCGGCGTCCGGAGCCGGTCACCGAGCCACTCCTCCTCGTCCCCTCCCTGCTGGCGATGGTCGCCCTGCCGGCGCTGCTGGCCGACCGCCGCCCCGCGGCCCGGACCTGGCTGCGGGTCGGCGTCGTCGTCAGCGGCCTGGGCGCGGCCACCACGCTCGCGTCGTACGACGTGGCGCTGGCGGCGCCCCTGGCGGTGCTCGGTCTGGTCGCGCTCGCGGCGGCCGCGGTCGCGCTGACCTCACGACACGGCGGCGCGACCGCCCACGGCGCGACCGCCCTGGCCGTCGCCGGCGGCGCCTGCCTGGTCGCGCTGCCGAGCTCGGCGCTGACGACGGTGGCCGCAGGGGTCGCCCTGGTCGTCGCGCTGGGTCTGACGCTCGCCGGACACGGCCGGACGGTGCGGGTGCTGGCCGGGGTCGCCACCGCTCCCCTGGCCGGCCTCCTCCTCGCGGCGGCCGTCGACGTGCTCGGCGCGGGCCGCGGCTGGGTCGCGGTGCCGGTCCTCCTGGCGGTGGGCATGCTGGCGGTGGTCCTCCCGCGACCCGAGGTCGAGGTGGCTGCCGCGGCGACCGCGGTCGTCACCCTGCCGGTGTCGCTGGTGACGGCCGCCGATCCCGGTGGACTCGCCGCCCTCTGGCTGACGGTGGCCGGCTGCCTCGTGCTGGCCACGGCCCTCGTCCACGACTCCCGCCGCGGTGCCGCCTGGGCCGGCGGCGCGCTGCTGCTGCTCGCGTCGTGGGTACGGCTCGCCGACCTCGACGTCCGCACGCCCGAGGCCTACACGCTCCCCCTCGGCGCCGTCCTCGTCGGTCTCGGGCTCTGGCGGATGCACCGCGAGCCGTCGGCGGGCACGGTCGAGACCCTGCTCCCGGGGCTCCTGCTGTCGACCCTGCCGACCGTGGTGTGGGTCGTGGGCGACCCGGTCTCGCTGCGCGCGCTGCTCCTCGGCGCCGCCTGCCTCGTCCTGGCGGTCGCGGGCGCGACGCTGCGGTGGAGCGCGCCGCTCGTCACCGGCGCAGCCGTCGGCGCCGTCGTGGTGGTCTGCGAGATCGGCCCCTACGCGAGCGAGCTGCCGCGGTGGCTCTGGATCGGCCTGGCCGGCGCGCTGCTGACGATGGTCGGCATCACCTGGGAGCGCCGCCTGGTCGAGGTCCGCACCGCCGCCGGCTATCTCGGCCGGCTGCGCTGAGCCGACGGCGACGCTCCCGGGATCGCGGGCGGCGGCGAGGGCGTCGGCGGTGCCGCCGAGCGGACCTGCTAGACAACCGCCATGGCTACCACTGCACTCGGGGGCAACCCCGTCACCACCGTCGGCGACCTCCCCGAGGTCGGCTCCACGGCGCCGGCCGTCGAGCTCGTGGGACCGGACTTCAGCACCGTCACGCTGCCGCAGGGCAAGCGCGCGGTGCTGAACATCTTCCCCAGCATCGACACCGGCGTGTGCGCGGCCAGCGTGCGGAGGTTCAACGAGCTCGCCAGCGGGCTCACCGACACCGCGGTCATCTGCGTCTCGCAGGACCTCCCGATGGCACAGGCCCGGTTCTGCGGCGCCGAGGGCATCGACAACGTGCAGGTCGGCTCCGCCTTCCGGTCCTCCTTCGGCAGCGACTACGGCGTGGCGATGACCGACGGCAAGTTCGAGGGCCTGCTGGCCCGGTCGGTCGTCGTGGTCGACGCCGACGGCACGGTGCTCCACAGCGAGCTGGTGCCCGAGATCGCGACCGAGCCCGACTACGACGCCGCGGTCGCCGCCCTGGGCTGAGGCGGACCCGACGGCGACCGGGCCGCCGGGCGATACCTGGAGCGGCCCTGGGGCGGCGTCAGTCCCGCGTCGCGGGATCCCAGAACGCACGCGGCATGTCCAGGCGGCCGCCCTGCCGCCGCGGCGTGCCCTCCGCGACGTACTGCTCGAGCGCCCGGTCGCCGTGGCTCGGCGGCAGCGTCCCGTCAGCGCGGACGACCCGCCACCACGGCACCGGTCCGCCGTGCCGGGCCATCACCGAGCCGACCTGACGGGCGCCGCCGCCCACCACGGCGGCGAGGGCGCCGTACGTCGTGACGCGACCCGGCGGGACCTGCTCCACCAGGTCCAGCACCTGCTCGACGTAGGCCTCGTCCACGGAGGTCAGTTATACGCCGAGAGCCCCGTCCGGCGGGACAGGGCTCTCGGGTGCTCCCTCGGGATTCAGATACGCATCGGAGCCCCGGTCCGGGCGGTGGCGCCGAGGGGACCGGGTCGTCTGGACCAACGAGGAGGCGGGCCCGCCGTTACGCTCGGCGGACTCAGTAGGCAGGCTGGCTCGGGTCGACCTGGTTGACCCAGGCCACCACGCCACCGCCCACGTGGACGGCGTCGTCGTAGCCGGCTCCCTTCACCACGGCGAGGCACTCGGCCGAGCGGACCCCGCTCTTGCAGTGGAGGATGACCTGCTTGCCGGAGTCGACCGGAGGCAGCTGCGCGAGCGCGTTGCCGTTGAGGAACTCGCCCTTCGGGATCAGCACGGAGCCGGGGATCCGGTTGATCTCGAACTCGTTGGGCTCACGCACGTCGACCAGCACGAAGTCGCGGCTGCCCTCCTCGCGCTCCTTGAGCATCGAGTCGAGCTGGGTGACCGAGATGGTGGCGTCGGCCGCCGCGTCGGCCGCCTCGTCGGAGATCGCGCCGCAGAAGGACTCGTAGTCGATCAGCCCGGTGACGGTCGGGTTCTCGCCGCACAGCGCGCAGTTGGGGTCCTTGCGGACCTTCAGCTTGCGCCACTCCAGCTCGAGGGCGTCGTAGATCACCAGCTTGCCGATCGCCGGCTCGCCGGTGCCGACGAGGAGCTTGATCGCCTCGTTGACCTGGATCGAGCCGATCGAGGCGCACAGCACGCCGAGGACGCCGCCCTCGGCGCAGGACGGCACCATGCCCGGCGGCGGCGGCTCGGGGTAGAGGCAGCGGTAGCACGGCGCGTCGTCGGCCATGGTCGGCGCGAAGACCGAGGCCTGCCCGTCGAAGCGGTAGATCGAGCCCCAGACGTAGGGGATGCCGAGGAAGTACGCGGCGTCGTTGACCATGTAGCGGGTCGCGAAGTTGTCGGTGCCGTCGACGATCAGGTCGTAGCCGCGGAAGATGTCCATCACGTTGTCGTTGTCGAGGCGCTCGTTGTGCACCACGACCTGGACCAGCGGGTTGATCTCGGCGATCGACTCCTGGGCCGACAGCGCCTTCGGCTTGCCGATGTCGGACTGGCCGTGGATGACCTGGCGCTGCAGGTTGGACTCGTCGACCTCGTCGAACTCGGCGATGCCGAGCGTGCCGACGCCAGCGGCGGCGAGGTAGAGCAGTGCGGGGCTGCCGAGGCCGCCGGCACCGATCACGAGCACCTTCGCGTTCTTCAGCCGCTTCTGCCCGGCCATGCCCACGTCGGGGATGATGAGGTGGCGGCTGTAGCGGCGTACCTCGTCGATGGTCAGCTCGGCGGCCGGCTCGACCAGCGCGGGAAAGCTCACGGTGTCTCCTGTGCTCCAGAGGTGATGGGGGCGGTCCAGGGGTAACGCGGCCGGCACCCCCGGGTGTTCCCTCGACCCCACCATGGTCCCCGTCACGTCCCGGGGCCCCGTGCCACGTCCCGTCATCCGGACCACGGCGGCTCCGGACCCCGGGCCGTGTGCACCCGCCCCGTCGACGGTGCGCACCGCTACCAGCGAGTAGGCTCCACTCCGTGGTGACGGACCAGTACGACCTGGAGGAGACGCGACGACGCGGCGTACGCCTCCCCCGTCGCGAACGGCGGGCGCAGCTGCTGTCCGCCGCGCTCGAGGTGTTCGTGGCGCAGGGCTACCACGCGGCCGCCATGGACGACATCGCGGAGCGAGCCGGCGTCTCGAAGCCGGTGCTCTACCAGCACTTCCCCGGCAAGCTCGAGCTCTACCTCGCGATCCTCGACGCCGCCTGCGACTCGATCATCGCCAACTGCCGCGCCGCCCTGGAGTCCACCCAGGACAACAAGCAGCGCGTGGCGGCGGCCATCGACGCCTTCTACGGCTACGTCGCCCACGACACCGGCGCGTTCCGGATCGTCTTCGAGTCCGACCTCACCAACGAGCCGGCGGTGCGCGGCCACGTCGACCGGGTCACCACCGAGTGCGCCGACATGATCGCCGCCGTGATCCACGACGACACCGGGCTGCCCGCGCCGGCCTCCCGGCTCCTGGCGGTGTCGCTGGTGGGAATGGCGCAGGTCAGCGCCCGGTTCTGGCTCACCAACGAGGAGGGTCTCGGCGCGCTGAGCCGCGACGAGGCCACCCAGCTCGTCGCGGGCCTCGCCTGGCGCGGGATCCGCGGCTACCCCAAGACCGACGACCACTAGGGCGTCCGAGTAGGACGTCCGAACTAGGCTGGTGGCAGGCGGCCGGGTCACCCCGTCCGTCGCGCCCCCAACGAGGAGAGTGACCATGACCGTCGAGGTCAAGATCGGTGTCCAGAACACCGCCCGCGAGCTCGTGCTCGAGACCGACGAGACCAACGAGGACGTCGCTGCGCTCGTCAAGCAGGCGCTGGCGGACGACGCCGGGGTGCTCACCCTGACCGACACCAAGGGGAAGGTCACCGTGGTCCCCACCGCCAAGCTCGCCTACGTCGAGATCGGCCGCAGCATCGTCGGGCAGGTCGGCTTCCGCTCCTGAGCGGAAGCAGCGGCCGGCACCGACGGCCGACGTGGGCAGCCGGGCGGCCGGTCGAGCGGCCGGAATGGTGGGGGCGACGGTGACGCCCGAGACCTACACTGGCGGCGTGAGCGCATCGCGAAGCTATGAGTACGCGCGCCTGTGGGTGCCGCTGTACGACGCCGCTGCGCTCGCCGTGACCCGGCCGGTCTACCTGATCGAGGCCGCGGACGGGTTCGAGGGCATCGCGGCGGAGAAGAACACGACCCTGATGGGCCTCTTCACCGAGCTCGGCCGCCGGGGCTGGCGGATCGACACCACGCCGCTGCGGGTCACCCACGCCTCGCCGGAGCTCCAGCTCCTCATCGACGCCACCCTCGACGAGGCCGATCATGCGGTGTCGCCCGACGAGGTCGCCCACGCGGTCGGCGGGAGCGGCGACCCGGCCGGAGCGGCGACCGAGTTCGACGTCTACGGGATGCGCCGGCGCAGCGACCGCTGAGCCCGGCCCCGCTGAGCCCGGCCCCGCTGAGCCCGGCCCCGACGCGGCCAGGTCACGGCGCGAACAGGTCGCCGTGCTCCTCGACCCGGGCGAGCACCCGGGTGGGACCGAGCTGCTCGATCGCCAGCGGATCCTCCGCGCCCGCCTCCACCTCGTCCCAGCCGAGCGGTGCCGCGACCTGGGGCCGCGGGGTGCCGCGCAGCGAGTAGGGCGCCACCGTGGTCTTGGAGCCGGCGTTCTGCGACCAGTCGAGGAACACCTTGCCGCGCCGCTTGGCCTTGGTCATGGTCGCCGTGACGGCCTGCGGATGCTCGGCCTGGAGCTCCTCGGCCACCTCGCGGGCGAGGTCGCTGGTCTCCTCGGAGGGAAGCGGCTCGGCAAGGCGCGCGTAGAGGTGCAGGCCCTTGCTGCCGCTGGTGACCGGGACCGCGTCGAGCCCGCGCCCGGCGAGCGCCTCGCGGACCAGCAGCGCGACCTGGCAGCACTCGTGGAGGCCCGCCGGATCGCCCGGGTCGAGGTCGATGACCACCCGGTCCGCGCCGACCGGGTCGTCGTCGGCGTCGACGGTCCACTGGTGGACGTGGAGCTCGAGGGCGGCGAGGTTGACCGCCCAGATCAGCGTCGGCAGGTCCTCGATGATGGGGAAGACGAGCGTGTCACCGTGCCGGCTGGGGCCGCGGCTGCCGGTGGTCGGCACCTCCGCCGTGCGCACCCAGGAGGGGGTCCCCGCCGGTGCGTTCTTCTCGAAGAAGCTCATGTCGCCGACACCGTGCGGCCAGCGGATCCGCGTCACCGGCCGACCGGACAGGTGGGGCAGCAGCACCGGCGCCACCCGGGCGTAGTAGTCGAGCACCTCGCCCTTGGTCGTGCCGGTCTGGGGGTAGAGCACCTTCTCGAGGTTCGTCAGCCGCAGGGTTCGTCCCTCGACGTCGACATGGACCTCGGTCTGGGGGTGGTCGGCCTTCCGCGGCATCAGCGCTCCTCCAGCAGGTCGTCGGGCGAGAGGTCGGTGCGGACGCCCTGGTACGACGGCTGGCGCAGCCGGTCGTAGCCGAGCCCGTGGCTGTCCACCTCGACCACGACGGACGGCTCCACCCACGTGGTGCCCTGCGCGTCGACCCGGGGCACCTCGTCGACGAACGGCGTGCCGGCCCGGGCGAGCCCGCCGAGGAGCTCGGTGAGCAGCCGCGACTGCTTCGCGCCGATGCCGCTGCCCACACGCCCCCGGTAGAGGAGCCCGTCCCGGGTCGGCTGGCCGACCAGCAGCGAGGCGAGCCGGTCGCTGGTGCCGGTCTGCGGCCGCCACCCGCCGACGACGTAGGAGCTGCGGTGCCGGTGCGCGAACTTCAGCCAGTGCGGGCTCCGCACCGCCGGGCGGTAGCGGGAGTCCTGCCGCTTGCTGACGATGCCCTCGAGGCCCTGCGCCCGGGTCGCGTCGAGCAGCATCGGCCCGTCGTCGTACGCCGCGGGGACCTGCCAGCCCGACCGGCCGAGGTCGAGGTCGGCCAGGCGGCGTCGGCGCTCGGAGAGCGGGAGCTCGAGCAGGTCCTCGCCGTCGAGGCGCAGCAGGTCGAACACCATGTAGGTGGCCGGGATCCGCTCGGCGAGGCGCGCGATGGTCGTGGTCCGCCGGACGTGCATCCGCTCGGCGAGGACCCGGAAGTCCGGCACTCCTCGCTCGTTGAGGGCGATGATCTCGCCGTCCACCACCGCGTCGCGCAGCGCGCCCGGCGGCGTGCCGAGCTCGGGCCACGCGACGGTGATCCGGTTGCCGTTGCGACTGGTGAGGATGACGTCGCGTCCCTCGACGATGCCGAGCGCGCGCACGCCGTCCCACTTCACCTCGTGCTGCCAGTCCTCCCCCGCCGGCACGTGACTGCCGGAGGTGGCCAGCATGGGCAGGAGGGCGGGCATGGGGCCATCATGCCGGGCGGCACGTCCGGCAGGGCCCGGCACTCACCCGCCTACCGGACCGGCCTCCTCGACCCGGTCCGCCACGAGCTCGGCGATCGCGAGGCTGGAGGTGGCGGCGGGCGAGGGCGCGTTGCGCACGCTGGTGACGCCGTCGGCGGAGGTGATCCGGAAGTCGTCGAGGAGCGTTCCGTCGCGGTCCACGGCCTGGGCACGGACGCCGAACCTCGAGCGCACCACGTCGCCTGGACCGATCTCGGGCACGTAGCGCTGCGCGACCCGCATGTAGGCCCGCTTCGACAGCGACCCCCGGACCTCGGTCACGCCGGTGCGCCAGTGCTGTGCCGCCATCCTCCAGAAGCCCGGCCAGGTGGCGATGCTGCCGACATCGGCGAGCCGCAGGGACGTACGGCGGTAGCCGTCCCGGTGCAGTGCGAGGACCGCGTTCGGGCCGACCTCGAGCCCACCGGACACCCGCCGCGTGAAGTGGACGCCCAGGAAGGGGTAGCGAGGGTCGGGCACCGGGTAGACCATGCCCCGGACGAGGTCCTGCTTGCCGGGCGCCACGGCCAGGTACTCGCCGCGGAACGGCACGATCCGTGGCGCGGGGTCGTCACCGACGAGCCGGCCGAGCCGGTCGGCCTGCAGGCCGCCGCAGAGCACCAGCTGCTGCACCCGGTGCCGGCGCTCGCGCGTCGACACGGTGATCGACCCGGCGCCGCGGCTGACGCCGGTGACCGGCGAGGAGAGCAGCACCTCTCCCCCTGCCGCGACGACGTCGGCCGCCAGCTGCCGCGCGACCGCGGCGTAGTCGGTGATGGCCGTCCGCGGGGAGTGCAGCGCGACGAGGCCGGCGGCGTGCGGCTCGACCTCGCGCATCGCCGCCCGGTCCAGGCGGCGCAGCTCCGGCACCTGGTTGTGCCGGGCGGTCCGCTCGAGCGCGTCGAAGCGGCCCAGCTCGTCGGACGCCACCGCCACCACGAGCTTGCCGCACTCGACGTAGGGAAGGCCGTGCTCGGCGCAGTAGTCGCGGAGCAGGCCCCGGCCCCGCGCGCACAGCGCCGCCTTCAGGGTCCCGGGCCGGTAGTAGAGGCCCGCGTGCACAACTCCGGAGTTGTGCCCCGTCTGGTGCGCACCGACCCGGTCCTCGGCCTCGAGGACCACCACCTGGTCGCCCGGACGGCGCCGGGTGAGCTCGCGGGCGACGGCCAGCCCCACGATGCCGCCGCCGACGATCCCGATCCGCCGCTCCACGACCGACATGCTCGCAGGCGGCTGTGCGCGCTTTCCACGGGTACCCTCAAGGACATGCGTGCGATCTGGAAGGGTGCCGTCTCCTTCGGCCTGGTCAGCGTGCCGGTCAAGCTCTACAGCGCGACCGAGAGCCACGACGTGTCGTTCCGCCAGGTGCACGCCAAGGACGGAGGCCGGATCAAGTACCAGCGCGTGTGCTCGATCGACGGCGAGGAGGTGCCCTACTCCGACATCGCCAAGGGTTACGAGACCGAGGACGGCGAGATGGTGATCCTCACCGACGACGACCTCGCGAACCTGCCGATGACCTCCTCCCGCGAGATCGCGGTCGAGAAGTTCGTGCCCAGCGACCAGATCGACCCGATGCTCTTCGAGAAGTCCTACTACCTCGAGCCCGAGGGCAGCGGCGCCAAGCCCTACGCCCTGCTCCGCCAGGCGCTGCTCGACGCCGACCGGATGGCCGTGGTCACCGTCGCCCTGCGCCAGCGCACCACGACCGCGGTCCTGCGCGTGCGCGACGACGTGATCGTCCTGCAGACGATGATGTGGCCCGACGAGATCCGCACGCCCGACTTCAAGGTCGAGACCGGCGAGGTCAAGGACGCGGAGGTCAAGATGGCCCAGATGCTGGTCGAGACGCTCTCCGGCGACTTCGACCCCGACGAGTTCGAGGACGACTACGCCGAGGCGGTCCAGGCCGTCGTGAAGGCGAAGATCGAGGGCGGCGAGGTCCAGCGCACCGAGACGTCGACGAAGACCGGCGGTGAGGTCGTCGACCTGCTCGCCGCGCTGCAGCGCTCGGTCGACGCGGCGAAGACGTCCCGCGGCGAGACGACCGACGGCGGCCCCGCCGACGACGCCGACACCGACGCGGAGGACGGCGGCTCCCCGCGGCGGTCGACGAAGAAGGCGGCGGGCAAGAAGGCCACCACGAAGAAGTCGGCGGCGGCGGCGAAGAGGTCGGCGGAGAAGGAGCCGGCGCAGAAGTCCGGCGCCAAGAAGGGTGCGGCCAAGAAGACGTCCGCCAAGAAGTCGTCGACGCGGAAGACCGCGGCGAAGAAGGCTGCCGCCCGCAAGGCCAGCTGAGCCGTCGTACGGCGCCCGGCGGGCGACGCCCGGCCGCCGGGATCAGTCGGTGGCGTCCTTCGCCCGCTCGATCAGGTCCTTGGCGGCATCGATGGCGCGGATCCGACCGCTCGTGACGGTGGTGCCCTCGTCGGACTGCAGGGCGGTGGGGATGCCGATCAGCTCGGCGTCGTTGTTGATCGCCATCCCGCCGGAGTTGCCCGGGGCGATCCGGGCGTCGGTGTCGAGCTCGGACCGCGGTCCGAGCTGCGGGTCGTTGAGCACGGTGGAGATGACGCCGGTGGTGACCGTGATGGACTCCCCCGCGCCGGCGACGGCCGGGAACCCGAGCACCGTGACGTCGTCCCCGGCCCGGAGCTCGGCAGAGGTGCCGACCGGCACCGTGGGCAGGTCCGGCTCCTCGGTGAGCTCGTTGCCCTCGGCGTCGGCGTAGATCTCGACCACCGCGACGTCGAGGTTGCCGTCGGCCTCCACCACCCGGGCGCGGTAGGTCGCCGGCGCGTTGGTGTCGGTCATCCCGTCCGTGAGCGAGATCAGGAGGTACTCGGGGTTCGCGATGTCGCCGATCGACGGCCCGTACTTCTCCTCCAGCCCCTCGGACTGGGGCGCCGCGACGTGCGCGTTGGTCAGGATCAGCCCGTCCTCGCGGATGATCGACCCGGACCCGTGGTAGGTGCCGGTCTGCCCGGTGGAGAGCTGGCGGGTCTCGGCCGTGATCTTCACCGTCGCCGCCTTCGCGGCGTCCAGCTCCGCACCGGTGAGCGACCCCATGGTGTCGCCCGTCGGCCCCTGGCCGTCGGACCGGTCGCCCCCGGCGGCCCGGGAGCCGTCGTCGTCGCGCGTGAGCCACAGGCCCAGCCCGAGCACACCCACGATCAGCAGCAGCACCCCGGCGGCGCCGCCGACGACCGCGAGGCGACGGCCCAGCCGGCGACGGGCGATCCGCCGCTCCTCCTCCTGCGCGGAGAGGATCGGCACGAGAGTGAGCTCCGGCCCCGCGACGGGGTGACCGAGCCGGAGACCGGTCCGCTCGTCGAACTTCCGCATCGTGACCCGCCGGCCGTCGAGGTAGGAGCCCTCGTTGGACAGGTTGGTATAGGTCCATCCGCCCGGCACCGCGTCGATCCGGCCGTGCATCCGCGAGCAGGCGGGGTCGCCGATCACCACCGTGCAGTCGGCGCGTCGGCCGACCGTGATGGCGGCCGGGTGCCGGAAGCGGTGCTCACGGCCCTCGGCGACCAGCAGCAGGTCGGGCCCGGTCCGCTGCGGAGGCGGCCCGAAGCCGCCCTGCGGGCCGACCGGGGCGGCGGGCGTGGCCGCCAGCACCTGGGTCGCGTCGTTGCCGGCGAGCGGCGGCGGCAGGCCGGGGGCGCCGGCGGGACGGCCGGCC